>CAZANH010000042.1:0-4923 GCA_964486515.1 uncultured Eubacteriales bacterium | reverse complement strand
GCCGGAGGCTGCGGTATGATATAATTACAAGGTTGTTATTGAAAGGAGCAATTTATGCATAAACTATTAATATTGTATAGGAACACCCTTTCCTTTTTGATCTGCTTTTTGCTTTTTGCCGGATGCAGTGCTTCCATCGCTCACGATGAAGTACGTGTCATCGAAATAACAGATTCAGAGTATGAGCCAATGAGTGATTATATTAAACGTTTGCAGGTAGCTTTTTCTGAAAGCCCCCGTGTGGCGCAATCCGGCAAACCTGTCGATGAACTGTTCCCTGCGAAAGAGATCCCAGAGGATAAACTGTCATGGTTTTTGGAAAGCTACGAGGATGTAACAGTAGAGGGGATAAAGGGAATTAGGTTTAATAACAGCGACATTCTAATCGTCTTTTTCTACAGCGCCGAAGTACCGGATGAAACCGTTTCAGAACATATTACAATTAATATAAACATGTATGGACATCCGCTTATTCCTCCGCCTAATGTTTACAAGTATAGTGGGAGAAGCGAGGTTGGTGATGGGTTTGGCGTTATCGCATATTCCTTTTCCGGGAGTGAAATGGATAGTATAATCTTGGGTATTGCTTTTGATGCAAGAGAGGAGATCCGTGATGGTTTGTAACTTCATATCTGTTATTTTCAGCCTTAATGTAAGTATCCACTGTCTGTATTCATAAACCGATAATTTTTCCAATTTAAAAAGTAAAAATATATTGTAGATAGTAGGTATACTTTTTGGTTGCGTCCGGAGGCTGCGGTATGTTATAATGTTAAATAGTTTATTTTTGTAACAATATAACGAGGCGCAAGATGTCCCTCACCTCTATAGGCGGTGGGTACAATTCAGCTTTTCAGGCGGCGGAAAAAAGCAACTAAATACAGGGGGATGTTATTTATTATGCATCTACAATATTCTTCGGGAATAACGTTTAAGAATTCAATATTCGGGAAAATGCTGCTGGCTTTTTTCGTGATTATAATACCATTTTATATTATTGGAATAAATATAAGCAACTGGGGAATAAGAACAGTCAGCAATGAGATAAAAAATTCAATTATATCGAAAAACAATTTTTATATGTCAAATCTTGAAAACGAAATTCAGAGGATTAAAATACTTCAGAGCAGTTATCTCAACAGTGAAAACCTTATCAGCCTTGCGTATGCCTATGATATAATGGATAACATTACAAAAACCGAAACCATTAAAAATTTAAAGAGTGAACTTGGATTTATTAAAAGCAGCAGTATGTACATTCATGACGTAAAAGCGTATATCCCATCAATTGATAAATGTATTTCGGCCAATGTTCTTGTTAATAGAGAGGTAAAAGAGGATTATGACCAGAAGGCAATAATGATTGATTTATTAAAAGAATATATGGAAAACTCCTCAAAATATCTTATACAAATAGATGAAAAATATGTTATTATATCGGTACCGCATATTAATATTGACATTGAAAATCCTCCGTATTTTATTGTAGTTGAATTGTCTAATGATGCTTTTAAGAGAACAGTTGATAATTTCAGCAGTAATGATTACAGCGGAGCTGCACTTATAGATATGAATACACGTAGTATAATTGCAGGAAGTAAGGATTATGACGCTGTAAATAAGATTTATGAAAAGACTGTTGGAGAATACTCATCAAATATAGTAAATGAGTGTTCTGTTAATGTGAATAATAAACCTTGCATTGGAATTTCCTACAAATCTTCACTGCTCAACATGGCCATGATAAATTATATTCACAAGGATATTCTGTTCAGTACGGTCAACAGATACAGGACAGCTTTATGGATATTTACAGGGGGGTCGCTTATTGTATTGTTTTTACTTTCATTTATTGTATATAAACTGGTTCAGGAACCTTTAAGAAAACTCTTATATGCCTTTTCGCAGGTTGAAGAGGAAAAACTTGAAATAAAGCTGGATTATAAAAGAAATGATGAATTCAGGTATATTTTTCTACGCTTTAACAGTATGGTGAAAAACCTTAATGAACTGATAGGTCAGGTATACAGGCAAAAAATACTTATGCAAAAGGCAGAACTGAAAAAGCTTCAGTCACAGATAAATCCGCACTTTCTTTACAACAGTTTTTTTTCCCTGTATAGTATTGCAATTGCTGAGGGGAATACCACAACAGCCCAGTTCTGCAACCAATTAGGCAGATACTTCAAATATATTACAAGAAACATAAATGATGAAGAACTTCTGGAAAAAGAAGTGGAATACGCAAGAATCTATTCTGATATACAGGGTTTAAGGTTTTCAAACCGTATAAGTGTGCAATATAATGAAATCCCCGGAGAATTCAGGCAATTGAAGGTTCCAAGACTGATAATACAGCCATTGTTGGAAAACGCTTTTGAGCATGGTTTAAAGGATAAAAAAAAGGATGGGGTCATAAGTATAAATTTTGAAAATTTAAATGGAAACCTGTGTGTAAAAGTTGAAGATAACGGTGATGAAATCACTGAAAGCCAAATTAAAGAAATGAACGAAAAAATCCTGGATGAAAATTATACACAGGAAGTGACGGGAATAATAAATATTCATAGGCGTATAAGGCTGAAATTCGGAACAGGCAGTGGTATAACTATAAAAAGAGGCATGATGGGTGGACTCGAGGTTTGTTTATATATTGAAATTCAGGATGATAATAAATTACAGTAAGGAGGCGGTAGGATGTTCAGGCTGTTGATTGTTGATGATGAACCTGTCATTGTGGAAGGGTTATGCGATTATATTAATAAAAATTGTGAAAAGTATGAGTTGGATATATTGAAAGCGTATTCGGGTGACGATGCATTGGAAATACTTTCAACAAGAAAAATTGATGTGGTATTGACAGATATTAAAATGCCGGGTATAAGCGGTATAGACTTGATGAATAATATACGCGGGAATTGGCCTGGATGCAGGGTAATATTTCTTACAGGTTATGATGAATTTGATTATGTTTATGAGGCGATAAAAAATGACGGAGTCAAGTACCTTTTGAAAAACGAAGGTTATGATAAGATATTGAAGACTCTTGAAAATGAAATAGAATATGTAATAAAAAGCCAGATAGACATGGAACTTATGGAGAAAGCAAAAAAACAGGCTGTTGAATCACTGCCTTTATTAAAAAAAGAATATCTTTATGATCTTGTTAATTCAAAAACAGCAGAAATAAGCCAGGAACAATTTGAGGCTCTAAGTATTGTCCTAAATGCTTCCAAACCTGTTTCCTTACTTGCGGCAGCTGTTGATAGCATAGATGATAAAGTAAATCTTCCTGATAATACAAAACACATTTATGCTGTGAGGCTTACTGTTGAAAGGTATTTAAAGGATGAATTTCTATACGAAAGCATATTAATTAATGATTCAGTAATGATATGTTTTGTCCAGCCTTGCAATGAGGGAAACGGATTCCGGAAAAATTTAAGAGGAACCGCGGAAATTATCCAGAATGTCTGCAAGAATTCAATAGGAACAACTGTTACAGTTGCTTTTTCAACAAATGCTTTTAATTGGAACAGTTTATGCGAAAAAATAAGCAGTTTAAAAATGCTGATCAATAACAGGCATATGTTTGGCAACGAAACAATTTTAACGGATGAAATCCTGCTGCATGGAGATTATGATAAATGCCTTGATTATGAAATACTCGAAAGGGAAATATGTTCTGAACTGAGAAAATGTGATACCCTGGAGATATTCCTGAAACAGGGGAAAAAAGAGGATTTCTTTTTGTTGTTTAAAGAAATCATAGAGTCAATAAAAGAACATATCAGCTCCAACAGCAGCCTGTTTTATGAAACCTGTATGAGAATTTCACTGTTTTATATATCATATTTCAATAAAAACGGAATAACAGAACTCATTGCTAAAAAAGTTGATATGTATAATGCATTTAATGTTTATGGATATATATCCTGGGATGAAGCCGTTAACTGGTTTAAAAGACTTGCTGAGATTGCTTTTGATGTACAGAATGTAAGATATGAAGACAGGGCAAGTAAAGCCATGGATTATATTAAAAAGCATATAAAAGATAATCTGAGTGGTGACCTTTCACTGACAAAGCTTGCAGAAATTGTATACTTTAATCCCAAGTATCTTTCAAGACTTTTTAAACAGGTTACAGGAATTACCTTGATTTCATATATAAATGATATCAAAACAGAAAAAGCAAAAGAACTTTTAAAAGAGACAAATCTTAAAATTCATGAAATTGGTGCTGCCATAGGTTATATTTCAGCTCCGTATTTTACAAACTTTTTTAAGAATGCAACCGGTATGAGCCCACAGGATTTTCGGGATTATTATAAAAACAAGTAGAAAATCATTAAGAATGTTAATAATTAATAATTTAAAATATTATCTTTATGTATTATAATTGAATCAAAGAGGCCTCTAAAAAAATCTGATAGGAGGAATATCATGAAAAGATCAATTGTTCTAAGAACCGTTTCTTTTTTAATCGCAATCTTATTTGTATTTTCTCTGGTTGCATGCGGCGAAAAGAAAACTGACGATGGGAAAAGCGGTGGTACTACTAAATCTGAGAGCAAACAGGAAACAACAACCGAAGCGGCAACTGAAGAAAAGGAAGCAGACCCATTTGGGAAATATGACCCGCCTATTACAATTACATCAGTAAAATGGGATTGGGGCGATTTGAAATTCAAGGAAGGCGAATCAATTGACAACAATGCATGGAGCAGGGCTTATATGGACAATTTAGGAATTACTATTAAATATGACTGGATTGCCCCGGCAACAGAATTCTGGAATAAATTGAATGTTGTCATAGTGTCAGGGGACTTGCCGGATATGTTCCCTGTATTGTACAAAGATCTAAAGCAGCTCACAGAGAGTGGAGCTATAGAAGACCTTACCGAAGCATATGAAACTTATGCG
>CAZANH010000041.1:0-12146 GCA_964486515.1 uncultured Eubacteriales bacterium | reverse complement strand
CGAGTTTGATTTGACATGTAAGGCTGAACTTACAGCCACTTGAACTTGTAGCGTTCATTTCAGGAAAATATTCTTCAAGCTAAGAGGGGGCTGTGAATGTTAACAACAGCCTGCGGCCGTAAAAAAACTATGCGTGAAATGCTTGACAGAGGAAAATATTTGTGGTATGTTAGATACTGCTTAACCGCGCAGGTCTTTTTTTTTGCTCAGGCAAGTACGTATGAGAGGAGTTATATTAATGAGAGTAAAAATAACATTGGCGTGTAGCGAATGTAAACAAAGAAATTACCATACTATGAAAAGCAAGACAAATGACCCTGACAGGATTGAACTTAAAAAGTATTGCAGGTTTTGTAATAAGCATACACTGCATAAGGAAACAAAATAAAGGTCTAATATATTAATATATTGTTATTTGAAACGGAGATGCTTTGGTATGGCTGAAAAAGTAGCAAAAATTGGTAATATTAAAAATAAAACCGTCAAATTTTTTAAGGAACTCAGATCTGAACTTAAAAAAGTAGTATGGTTAAATAAGAAGCAGTTAAAGAACAATACTATTACAGTTCTGGTAGCAAGTTTTATCGTAGGAGCTATAATATGGATTGCTGATTTTCTGCTTGACAAGATAGTTAAAATTACCCTTATAAAGTAATTTTGCTAAGGTATTCAAGGAGGAAGCATCGGATATGAATGAAAACCAGGATATTGAAAATGCAAACTGGTATGTGGTTCACACTTATTCCGGTCATGAGAACAAGGTAAAAGCGAATCTTGAAAAAATAGCAGAAAACAGGGGGATGCAGAATTATATCCTTGATATAGTTGTTCCGATGGAGGAACAGGTAGAAATAAAGGATGGCAGAAGGAAGGCTACCTTAAGGAAAGTATTTCCCGGATATGTGCTTGTAAAAATGGTTATGAACGATGATTCATGGTATACAATTAAAAATACAAGAGGAGTAACAGGATTTGTAGGGCCTGGTTCCAAACCGATTCCGCTTACAGAGGAAGAAATACGAATTATGGGAGTAGAGGAGTTCCCACCGGTTGTAGACTATGAAGTTGGAGATAATGTAAGAGTTACGTCAGGACCATTGGAAAACTTTATAGGAGTTGTTGAAGAAATAAATATAGAGAGAAAAAAAGTGAGGGTTCTTGTGTCTATGTTCGGGAGAGAAACGCCTGTGGAACTGGAACTTGTACAGATAGAAAGACTTTAGGCCTAGCAGCCTGAGAACTTATTGAAATATGAATTAATAAAAAATGGGAGGTGGCTATTTAAATATGGCTAAGAAAATTGCTGGATATGTAAAACTGCAGATTACTGCAGGGAAAGCGACTCCGGCGCCACCGGTTGGACCAGCATTAGGACAGCATGGTGTAAACATAATGGGATTTTGCAAGGAGTTTAATGAACGGACAAAAAATGATGAGGGACTTATAATACCTGTAGTTTTAACAGTATATGCTGACAGGTCATTTACGTTTATTACTAAAACTCCTCCTGCTGCTGTTTTATTAAAAAAAGCTTGCAAAATTGAAAGTGGTTCCGGTATACCAAACAGGGAAAAAGTTTCAAAAATATCCAGAAAAGAATTAGAAAAAATTGCTGAAATAAAAATGCCTGACTTAAATGCAGGAAGTATTGACGCCGCAGTTAGTATGATTGCCGGAACGGCAAGAAGCATGGGCATAGTAGTTGAAAATTAGGAATCATATGTATTTTTAAAAAGGTGGGAGGGAAAACAATCCCGTATAAATACCACGAAGGAGATGAAATCAATGAATAGAGGAAAGAAATATCAAGAAAGTATTAAAATGATAGACAGGACTAATCTTTATGGTCCTGCAGAAGCTGTGGAGCTTGTACAAAAAACTGCTAAGGCTAAATTTGATGAGACAGTTGAGTTGCATGTAAAGCTTGGTGTTGATTCAAGACATGCCGATCAGCAGGTCAGAGGTGCAGTTGTTCTGCCGCATGGAACAGGTAAAAAGATAAGGGTTCTGGTATTTGCAAAAGGTGATAAGGCAAAAGAAGCTGAAGATTCGGGTGCTGATTTTGTTGGAGCAGAAGATTTGATGGCAAGGATTCAAAATGAAAATTGGTTTGATTTTGATGTAGTGGTTGCTACACCGGATATGATGGGAATTGTAGGTAGATTGGGAAGGATTCTTGGGCCAAAAGGATTAATGCCCAATCCAAAGGCAGGCACTGTCACCATGGATATAAAAAAGGCCATAAACGATATTAAGGCAGGTAAGATTGAATACAGGCTTGATAAGACAAATATAATACATTGTCCTATTGGCAAGGTTTCATTTGGAACGGAAAAACTTGGCGATAATTTTCGAACACTGATGGAAGCATTAATAAAAGCAAAACCGCCGACATTGAAAGGGCAGTATTTGAGGAGTGTGGCCCTATCCTCTACAATGGGCCCGGGTATAAAAATAAATATACAAAAAGTGTTGGATTAAATTAAAAATAAACAAAATAATTGTATGCCATAGACAGCAGGTGCTTTAAAAGCGTAATTTATTTAATTAAGCCTGCCGAGGTACAAAATATTGAGAGAGATATATTCCTCGCGTGCTTTGTATATGTGCATACGAGGAATTTTAATACAGGGAGGTGAAATTACAATATGCCAGGTAAAGCTGTACTTCAAAAAAAGAAGGAAATGGTAGAACAGCTTGTTGAAAAAATAAAAGCTTCAAAAGCTGTAGTCCTTGCAGATTATAGAGGGCTTACAGTTGAAGAGGATACAAATCTCAGAAGTGAATTGAGAAAATCAGGCATTGAATACAGGGTTGTAAAAAACAGTATTATGAGATTTGCAATAAAAGATACTGGTTTTGATGAGTTAAGCAAATATCTTGAAGGACCTACATCAGTGGCTTTTAGTAAGGATGACCCTGTTGAACCGGCCAGGATTTTAAACATGTATTCAAAGAAGCATGAAAATCTTGAATTAAAAGCAGGAATTATTGAAGGATTAATATCTGATGTATCAAAATTAAAAGTACTGGCAGGACTTCCGTCAAAAGAAGAGCTTATTGCGAAGGCAATTGCTGGATTTGGCGCGCCGATGTATGGTATTGTTAATGTATTAAATGCTAATATAAGTGGTCTTGCTGTAGCACTTAATCAAATTTTAGAAAAAAAACAGAATCAGAGTGTACAATAATGAAAAAAATAATGGAGGTATGATTAAATGGCAAGTGAAAAAGTTGAAAATCTTATAAGTGAAGTAAAGGAATTGACAGTGCTTGAATTATCCGAACTGGTAAAAGCATTGGAGGACGAGTTTGGTGTATCGGCAGCTGCACCTATTGCAGCAGCAGCTGCACCGGCAGCCGCAGGTGAGGGAACTCCTGAGGCTGAAGAAAAAACAGAGTTTGATATAGTACTTAAGGAAATTGGTGCTGAAAAAATCAAGGTTATAAAAGTAGTCAGGGAAATAACAGGATTAGGCCTTAAGGATGCAAAAGATCTTGTTGATAATGCTCCAAGTACTATAAAAGAAAATATTCCCAAGGATGATGTTGCTGCGATTGAAGCCAAATTCAAGGAGGTTGGAGCAACAACGGAAGTAAAATAGTATAATAATAATGTATACAATACTAATGTACTAACAGATTATGGAATGACGAAATAATAACCGCTTCAAAAATGGGGAGTTATTGTTTTGTCATTCCTATATATTGAAGAAATACATTTCTGAGATAGATAGAGCGAAGGGCTCGTAGAGGCTGTTTTTGAAGCAGAGATAAGGCCAAATCACTGTTTGAGCTGAATGCTTTCCAGTTATATTGATGAGCATTCAGCGAGTTTGATTTGACTTGTAAGGCTGAATATACAGTTTCTTGATGCCTGCAGCTTTTTTCAGGAAAATATTGCTTCAATTTGTATATAAGGGGTACCTGAACAGTAATTACTTATTCAAAATAACGATATTTTACACAAAAATTAATATAAAACGCATCAAAATTTTGTTAAAATTACAACAAAAAATTATTGACAAGTTCAATACCATATGTTAGAATTATTTACTGCGTTGTAGTTAAGGGTGTATTTTTTTGCCTTTATTTGCTTAATAATATGACACAATAGTATTATTATGGAATAAATAGTGTAATAGTTGTTAACAATAATTTATTAGCATATAATTCATTTCCAAGATATTATATGCATTTATGATTAAAATATACTTTGAGTAGAGGTAATAACTTGGTTTATATAAAATATGTGTGCAGGAATAAAGATTTACACAGGAAATTTCAATTAAAAATACAATATTTAGAAAGTTAACAGTTAATGTTATTCCTTGTTTTACTTTACACAAGGAATAATATGTATAATAAGCAATAAACTGCTATATTAAAAAATAAAAAGTTATAATTTCTGAGGTGATTTTTAATGGCAACTCCGGTTCATTCAGGCAGAAATGTGAGAATGAGTTATTCAAAGATTAATGAAACGCTTGACATGCCTAATTTAATTGAAGTCCAAAAGAATTCCTATAAATGGTTCCTGGAAGAGGGTTTAAAGGAAGTATTCAAAGATGTTTCTCCTATTACTGATTATACAGGTAATCTGGTACTGGAATTTGTAGATTATAGGATTGAAAATACTCCTAAATATGATGTTGAAGAATGTAAGGAAAGAGACTCTACCTATTCTTCACCTTTAAAAGTAAAGGTTCGCCTTATAAATAAGGACACAGGAGAAGTAAAAGAACAGGGAATATTTATGGGAGATTTCCCGCTCATGACAGATACCGGAACATTTATCATTAACGGGGCAGAAAGAGTTATAGTAAGCCAGCTTGTAAGGTCACCCGGAGTTTATTATTCAATGAAATATGATAAAACGGGTAAGGAACTTTTTTCAACCACTGTTATTCCAAACAGGGGTGCATGGCTTGAATATGAAACAGATTCAAATGATATAATGTCAGTAAGGATTGACAGGACAAGAAAACTTCCTGTTACGGTACTGCTGAGAGCGCTTGGATATGGGACAGATATTCAAATTACAGGACTGCTTGGTGATGACAGCAGGGTAATGGCTACAATAGATAAAGACAATGCAAAAAGCCGTGAGGAAGGTTTGCTTGAAATATACAAAAGACTGAGGCCAGGAGAGCCTCCTACAGTTGAAAGTGCAGAAACTCTTATCAAAAGCCTGTTTTTCGATTCAAAAAGGTATGACCTTGCCAAAGTAGGAAGGTTTAAATTCAATAAAAAACTATCAATTGCAAATCGGATAAATGGCTACATTGCAGCAAAAACAATTAATAATCCGAAGACAGGGGAAATAATTGTAGAAAAAAATGAAAAAATAGGCAGGCAGGAAGCTGTAAATATACAAAACTGTGGTATAAACTCTGTTTATATTAATGCCAATGGGAAAAAGGTTAAAGTTATAGGTAATAATACCGTAGATGCCGATGTATTTATAAATTTTGACTGTAAAGTAATAATAAATGAAAAAGTTTGTTTTAATGTTCTTTCTGATATTCTTAAAGAAAATAAAACTGAGCGTCAAATATGTGATGCAATTGAAGAAAAAATAAATGAGCTGGTCCCAAAGCACATTACACCTGATGATATTATTGCATCTATCAACTATCTTGTAAATTTAAATTATGGTGTTGGAAACACGGATGATATAGACCATCTAGGAAACAGAAGGCTGAGGTCTGTTGGAGAACTACTACAGAATCAGTTCAGGATTGGGCTTGCACGTATGGAAAGAGTCGTTAAGGAAAGGATGACTATACAGGATATTGATATAGTAACGCCACAGGCACTTATTAATATAAGGCCGGTTGCTGCTTCTATAAAAGAGTTTTTTGGCAGCAGTCAGTTATCCCAGTTTATGGACCAGACTAATCCGCTTGCCGAACTGACACATAAAAGAAGGCTCAGTGCTCTTGGCCCGGGAGGTTTAAGCAGGGAAAGAGCCGGTTTTGAAGTCCGCGATGTCCATCATTCGCATTATGGACGTATGTGTCCCATTGAAACTCCTGAAGGCCCTAATATAGGACTTATCAGTTCATTAAGTACTTATGCAAGAGTTAATGAATATGGATTTATTGAAGCTCCTTACAGAAGAGTTGATAAGGAGAAAATGATTGTTACGGATAAAATTGAATACCTTACTGCTGATGAAGAAGATGAGTACTATATTGCCCAGGCAAATGAACTACTTGATGAAAGAGGTTATTTTGTCGAAAAAAAGGTACCAGCAAGGTATAAGGACCAGATAATTGAGACTGAGAGTAGCCGTATTGACTACATGGATGTTTCTCCAAAGCAGCTTGTATCCGTAGCTACGGCATTAATTCCATTCCTTGAAAATGATGACGCTAATCGTGCTCTGATGGGATCGAATATGCAAAGGCAGGCAGTTCCTGTTATAAAACCTGAATCTCCTATTATTGGAACAGGTATTGAATACAAGGCTGCAAAGGATTCTGGAGTTGTTGTAATAGCCAAAAATGATGGTAAGGTTGAAAAAGTTTCAGCAAGTGATATTGTTATCAAAACCGATGAAGGTAAAAGAGATTATTATAAACTTCTTAAATATGCACGTTCAAATCAAGGAACATGTATTAACCAGAGGCCATTGGTAAAGAAGGGGGAAGATATTAAAAAAGGCTGTGTTATAGCTGATGGGCCTTCTACATTCAGTGGAGAAATGGCACTTGGTAAAAACGTACTTGTAGCTTTTATGACATGGGAAGGATATAATTATGAGGATGCTATACTAATAAGTGAAAAGCTTGTGAAAGATGATACTTTTACTTCAATCCATATAGAAGAATATGAAGCTGAAGCAAGGGATACAAAATTAGGCCCTGAAGAAATTACGAGAGATATACCGAATGTAAGTGAAGATACCCTTAAAGACCTTGATGACAGGGGTATAATCAGAATTGGCGCGGAAGTATTATCAGGAGATGTACTTGTTGGCAAAGTAACTCCAAAGGGAGAAACTGAGCTTACAGCGGAGGAAAGGCTTCTGAGAGCAATATTTGGAGAAAAAGCAAGAGAAGTAAGAGATACATCTTTAAGGGTACCTCATGGAGAAGCAGGAATAATTGTTGATGTAAAGGTTTTTACAAGGGAAAATGGTGACGAACTTTCACCAGGAGTAAATCAGCTTGTAAGAGTATATATAGCTCAGAAAAGAAAGATTTCTTCAGGGGACAAGATAGCCGGTAGGCATGGAAATAAAGGAGTTATATCAAGAATACTGCCTGAAGAAGATATGCCTTTTCTTCCTGACGGAACGCCAATTGAAGTTGTTTTAAACCCACTGGGAGTTCCTTCACGTATGAATATAGGCCAGGTACTTGAAGTGCATTTGGGCTATGCGGCAAAAGCATTAGGATGGAAAGTAACAACGCCTGTATTTGACGGCGCTACTGAAAATGATATTATAAAAACACTTAAAGAGGCAGGTTTACCGGAGGATGGTAAAATGGCACTTTATGACGGCAGAACGGGGGAACCTTTTGACAACAAAGTTACGGTAGGGTATATGTATATACTTAAACTGGCACATCTTGTAGATGACAAGATACATGCCCGTTCAACGGGACCTTATTCTCTTGTAACACAGCAGCCACTTGGTGGAAAAGCACAGTTTGGAGGCCAGAGGTTTGGTGAGATGGAAGTATGGGCACTTGAAGCATATGGTGCTTCATATACACTTCAGGAGATATTGACTGTTAAATCTGATGATGTTGTTGGAAGGGTCAAGACATATGAAGCCATTGTAAAAGGAGAAAATGTACCTGAACCGGGTATACCGGAGTCATTTAAGGTTCTTATAAAAGAACTTCAGAGCCTTGCACTGGATGTCAAGGTCTATTCTGAAGAAAGGGAAGAAATAACCATCAAGGAATCTATAGATGATGATATTGAAAAACTTGGCGTAAATATTGAAGGACGAGAAGATGATGAAATTTTAAATGATTATGATGAAAAAGATAAGTCGGAAGGTATTGATATTGATGATTTGGATTCTTCAGAAAATCTTGATGACGATATTGAAGATGATCTTAATGATGATATAGAAGACGATGAATTCGATGATAATCTTGATGACAGTCTTTTTGATATTGATGACGATACGGACGACGAATTTGACGATAGTTTTGATGATGAAGATGATGAAGAAGATGAAGATGAAGAAGTTAAAAAAGATGTGGAAGTTGAAGAAGATGAAGGAATTAATAATGATGAAGAGGAAAAAGATATATAGGAGGAAATTTGACCATGTTTGAAATGAATAACTTTGATTCTGTAAAAATTGGTTTGGCTTCTCCGGAAAAAATAAGGGAATGGTCAAGGGGCGAAGTAAAAAAACCTGAAACCATAAATTACAGAACTCTGAAACCCGAAAGGGACGGATTGTTCTGTGAGAGAATTTTTGGGCCGCAGAAGGATTGGGAATGCCATTGTGGTAAATATAAGCGAATAAGATATAAGGGAATTGTCTGTGACAGGTGTGGTGTAGAAGTAACAAGTTCAAAAGTAAGAAGGGAAAGAATGGGGCATATAGAGCTTGCTGCACCGGTATCTCACATATGGTATTTCAAGGGTATACCAAGTAGGATGGGTTTAATTCTGGACATGTCCCCAAGAGCATTAGAGAAAATCCTGTATTTTGCTTCTTATGTTGTTATTGATCCGGGACAGACTCCACTTTCCAAAAAACAGATACTTTCAGAAAAGGAATACCGGGACAGTGTGGAGAAATTTGGTTCGAATTTTAAAGCCGGAATGGGTGCAGAAGCTGTAAAAAGTCTTCTGGAAGAAATTGATCCACAAAAAATGACTGAAGAAATGAGAAAAGAATTACCTAATGCTACTGGTCAAAAAAGAATAAGAATTATTAAAAGGCTCGAAGTAGCGGAAGCCTTCAGAAAATCCGGTAACAAACCGGGATGGATGATACTTGAAGTTATACCGGTAATTCCTCCTGACCTGAGGCCTATGGTTCAACTTGATGGAGGAAGGTTTGCAACATCCGACCTTAACGATTTATACAGGAGGGTTATAAACAGGAACAACCGGTTAAAGAGGCTTCTTGATTTGGGAGCTCCCGATATAATAGTACGTAATGAAAAAAGAATGCTTCAGGAAGCAGTTGATGCTTTGATAGATAATGGCAGGCGAGGAAGATCTGTTACAGGACCGGGAAACAGGCCATTAAAATCTTTGTCTGATATGCTTAAAGGAAAACAGGGGAGATTCAGACAGAATCTACTCGGGAAACGTGTGGATTATTCAGGGCGTTCTGTAATAGTTGTAGGACCTGAACTTAAAATATACCAGTGTGGCATACCAAAGGAAATGGCTCTTGAGCTTTTTAAGCCATTTGTTATGAAAAAACTTGTGAGTGATGGGATGGCACATAATATAAAAAGTGCAAAAAGAATGGTTGAAAGAGTCAGAACTGAAGTTTGGGATATGCTTGAAGAGGTTATAAAAGAACATCCTGTATTGTTAAACCGTGCACCTACACTTCACAGGCTTGGAATTCAAGCATTTGAGCCTGTTCTTGTTGAAGGGAGAGCAATAAAACTTCATCCACTTGTTTGTACTGCATATAATGCTGATTTTGACGGAGACCAGATGGCAGTGCATGTACCCTTATCTGCAGAAGCACAGGCTGAAGCAAGGTTCCTTATGCTTTCTGCCAATAATCTGTTAAAACCTCAGGATGGAAAGCCTGTAACTGTACCGACACAGGATATGGTTCTTGGCAGTTATTACCTCACAATAGAAAAAGAAGGAGCAAAAGGTGAAGGAAAAGTGTATAGTTCTCAGGAAGAAGCTGTTATGGCTTATGAGGAAGGTTATATAGATCTTCATGCAAAAATCAAGGTAAGAATTACAAAAATGGTTGAAGGTAAAAAAAGATATGGTATTATTGAAACTACTGCCGGAAGGATAATTTTTAATGAAGCTGTCCCTCAGGATTTGGGTTATGTAGACAGGACAGATTCCAAGAGAATGTTTAATCTTGAAATCAATTTTCTTGCAGATAGAAAAGCCCTCGTCATGATTGTTGAAAAATGCATTAAAATTCATGGAACTACCAAAACAGCTCTGGTACTTGACAAGATTAAAAATTTAGGATTCAAATTTTCTACTAAAGGCGCTATAACTATAGGAGTATCGGATATGATAATTCCTGAAGTAAAAAAACATTACCTTGATGAGACTGAAAAAAGGATTGATGGTATACTAAATCAATACAAAAAAGGATTAATTTCCGAGGATGAAAGATATACAGCGGTTATACAGGCATGGACAGAAGCTGGTGAAAATATCACAAAGGCTCTTATGGACAGTCTTGACAAATTTAATCCACTGTATATGATGGCCAATTCCGGTGCAAGAGGTAATATAAATCAGATAAAACAACTTGCAGGAATGAGAGGACTGATGGCAGATACCTCAGGAAAGACACTTGAAATTCCAATAAAAGCTAATTTCAGGGAAGGCTTAAACGTTCTGGAATATTTCATATCAAGCCACGGTGCAAGAAAAGGACTAGCCGATACAGCTTTGAGGACAGCGGATTCCGGATATCTGACAAGGCGTCTTGTTGATGTAAGCCAGGATGTAATAGTAAGGCAATTTGACTGCAATACTGACAGAGGAATTGAAGTGTCGGCAATAAAAGACGGAACTGATATTATAGAGGATATTGATGAAAGAGTTTCCGGTAGATATGCAGCAAAGGATATTATACATCCTGAAACTGGAGAAATCCTTGTTAAAAGGAATGAACTTATCAGTGAACATATTGCCAGGAAAATTAAGGAAACAGGTATTAAAAAGGTGTTTATAAGGTCAGTGCTGACATGTGAATCTGAATACGGTGTATGTGCAAAATGTTATGGACTTAACCTGGCCACGTCAGAGGAATTAAATGTAGGTGAGGCTGTTGGTATTATTGCTGCCCAATCAATTGGTGAGCCTGGTACACAGCTTACTATGAGGACATTTCATACAGGAGGGGTAGCGGGTGATGATATTACTCAAGGGCTACCTCGTGTAGAAGAGCTTTTTGAGGCAAGAAAACCAAAAGGGCTTGCAATTATATCTGAAATAGCTGGTTCCGTAAAAATCAATGAAACGAAAAAAAAGAGAGAAATTATAGTAAAGTCAGAGGAAGGAGAAGAAAAAAGTTACCCGGTATCTTATGGTTCACGTATAAAGGTTGAAGATGGTGAAGTTATAGAAGCGGGAGATGAGCTTACCGAAGGTTCGGTTAATCCTCATGATATATTAAAAATTAAAAGTGTCAGGGGTGCACAGTCATATCTGCTTCAGGAGGTACAAAAGGTTTACAGGCTGCAGGGGGTTGACATTAATGATAAGCATATTGAGGTAATCATAAGGCAGATGATGAAAAAGGTTAAGGTTGAAGATGCTGGAGATACTGATTTACTGCCTGGAGGACTTGTTGATTTATTTGAATATGAAAGGGAAAATAACAGGGTATTGGCAGAAGGATTAAAACCGGCAACGGGCAAAAGAGCATTACTTGGAATTACGAAGGCTTCTCTGGCTACGGATTCATTCCTGTCTGCAGCTTCATTCCAGGAAACTACAAGAGTACTAACCGAAGCTGCTATTAAAGGTAAGATAGATCCACTTGTAGGATTAAAGGAAAATGTGATAATAGGAAAGCTTATACCTGCAGGCACAGGAATGAGTAGATATAAGGATATCAGCATAAGTATAGCAGAGAATTTGAGTATAGTACCTGAAAAGGAACCACAGTTGCAGACTGAAACTGCTGCAACTGCCACGGCAACAAGTATAAAACAGGTATGAAGTAATAATGGTTTACCCAGGTACCCCTCTTACTATGTATTTGAGAAATAATTAGATGAAATTGGTAGAAAAGGTTTCTTGATGCCCGCAGCGTTTTTTCAGAAAGGTATTTCTTCAATTGGTATATAACGATGGTACCTGAGACACAATTAGGTTACTATTCGCAGCCCTTTTCATCTACTTGAAGAAATATTTTCGTGAAATACATAGCGTAAGGTTCTTAGAGGCTGTTTGTTAAGCAAATATAAGATCAAATCATTGTTTGAGTTGAA
>CAZANH010000040.1:0-5519 GCA_964486515.1 uncultured Eubacteriales bacterium | reverse complement strand
ACAGCCCTTTTCATCTACTTGAAGAAATATTTTCGTGAAATATATAGCGTAAGGTTCTTAGAGGCTGTTTGTGAAGCAAATATAAGATCAAATCATTGTTTGAGTTGAATGCATTCTTGTTATATTTTTAAGCATTCAACGAGTTTGATTTGACATGTAAGGCTGAACTTACAGCCACTTGAACTTGTAGCATTCATTTCAGGAAAATATTCTTCAAGCTAAGAGGGGGCTGTGAATGGTAACTCTTTGGGATTTATTAAGATTAATCTCAGCCTGGCACATAATGGCACATTCAATCCGTTTTTTCTGAAGTATGCACGCAATCTCATCTGGTTCATCTATATCACCATTTGTGAACCATGCGTTAGCGTGGCATCCTCCTGAACAAAAAAGCTTTGCCCAGCAATTCTGGCATTTGTCCTTTGTAATTATATTACTTTCTTTGAAACGTTTCTTGAGTTTATTATTTATTACGCCATTATCCAGATCCCCCATTATGAATTCTTCCTGTCCCACAAATTGGTGACACGGATACAGGTATCCTTCGGGAGAAACCGCAAAATATTCAAAACCAGCCCCGCATGCAGTAATTCTTTTATATATGCAAGGACCCTCGTAAAGATTGAGATTAAAATGGTAAAAACGTATGTCCTCTCCATTTTTCAGAGCTTCAAGATATTGATATGCAAGCCTTTCATATTCTTCGAGAACATATGGAACATCCCTCATGGTGAGTGAAAAATCTTTTCCATTTCCAACTACAGGTTCTACGGATATTTCCCTAAAACCCAGCTTTGCAAGATGCATTACATCTTTTGAAAAATCAATATTCTTTGAAGTAAATGTCCCTCTTATAAAATAACTTTTGCCTTTTCTCCCTGCTACCAATTTTTTAGCATCAGGAACAATCCTGTCATAGGTACCTTTATTAAATTTGTCATAACGTATTGCATCATGTACTTCTTTCCTCCCGTCAATACTTATAACAACATTATCCATGTTTTCATTTATAAATTTAATACTTTCATCAGTAAATAATGTCCCATTAGTTGTAATTGTAAAATAAAAACTTTTTCCTGTACTTTTTTCAAGACCCCTTGCATAAGAAACAGTCTCTTTGACAGTTTTAAGATTCAACATGGGTTCTCCGCCAAAAAAATCTATTTCTATATTTTTTCTTTTCCCACTGTTTTCTACGAGATAATCCACCGCCTTCTTTGCCATATCTCTGCTCATCAATTTACGGCCGCTTTTATAATCTCCTGTTGATGCAAAACAATATTTACATCTTAAGTTGCAATCATGTGATACATGTAGGCATAATGCCTTGATATTATCTACATTATTGGTATTAGGTGGAATATTTTCAAGTTCTGAAATCGGAGTAAACAAAAGCCCTTCTTCTTTCAAGTGCTTTATTTCATCATATGCTTCAATAATATCTTCTTTTTTGTATAATATACCAAGTTTTCTTATTACATCATCAACGGGACTTAATTCCTGCATATCCTCGAGTATTTTAAAACTCAACTCGTCAAGCAAATGAATGCTCCCGCTGTTTCCATCAACCGCTATATTAAAGCCGTTCATTGAATATGTGTGAACTAGTGATGCCATTTCCTTCCCCTTTTCTGCATTCCTTATTTTTACATCTTCTTTTTATCAAAATATACGAATTTGCAAAAAATACCCGCATATTAATTCCGTACTGTAATAAATTGATTGTGGTTCATTTCAGTACTTGGTGTGTGAGATGAACCACAACAGAAACGTTATCCCAATATTATTCCAGTTCAAACGGTGAGATTATATCCCCAAATTTATCCTTTGCCTCTACAAGTCTTTTTACTTCTGCTTCCAATTCTGCCGTAAACTCTTCAGGCATAGTGATTGTCTTATATTTTTCTTTCATTCTTTCCATTTTTTCAAGATACCTTGCTGCCCTTATGGAATACTGCTCAATATATTCCCTCCTGGTATAATCCTTGTCGAGATTTTCCTTAAACAGAACCTTCAGGTCTTCATATTTTGGTATCAGCCCTATAGGAGTTTCAATAGCATCATATTCATTGTTTACACGCCCGTCAGCCCAAAGTATCCATACTTTCTTATCCAACTTTCCATTCAGGAATTTGCCATTTTCATCCTTTAAAAAGTAATTTGTTGCAAATATGGAGGGGGCCTTTTTGAATTCTGCTCCAAATTTCAAGTGATTCTCAACATATGTCCCAATGGGTACTACCAAAAAATCAAGAATTGCCATCGGGTCATGTGTCCTCACCCCTTGCTTTCCAATTACAGCGGCTGTTGTTTCTGATTCAACCGTTGCACCCACAAACACCCCATGTGGCCAGCTTAGCGATTCAGCAATAGGAACCGTTGTACTGGAGTCCCTTCCTCCGTATACAATTGCTTCAACCTTGACGCCATCAGGGTCTTCCAATTTATCATCAGCATTTTTCAGTTCATTTATGGCAATGGTATATCTTGCATTCTTATGCGCGAAATCTATTGGTTTTCCATTATCATCCTTTTTGCCTTTATACCACCGGCCTGAAAAGTTTTCACCCTCCTCCGGCGGCTCTTTACCCATTCCAATCCAATATGGCTTTCCATCATTTATTAATACATTTGAGAATATAATTTCACGTGGAGTCGTCAACGCTTCGTAAATAAGAGGATCATCATCAGGATTCACATCCTGTATAATTCCGAATATTCCCTTTTCTACATTTACTCCTCTCATGTAACCATCTATATTCCTTAAATATGCGATATCATCACCAACTATTGTCTGTCCCGGTATCATTGCCGTACTTGTCTTTCCACATGCACTTGGGAATGCACCGGCAAAATATGTAACACGTCCGGGCTTCCCATGGACACCCATAAGGAACATGTGCTCTGCAAGCCAGTTCTCTCTGTTAGATTTTTGAATTGCCAGTCTGAAA
Source organism: uncultured Eubacteriales bacterium (assembly GCA_964486515.1). Lineage (GTDB taxonomy): Bacteria > Bacillota > Clostridia > Acetivibrionales > CAZANH01 > CAZANH01. Next base: position 2,568 of record CAZANH010000040.1, on the reverse strand, counting down.
GCAAGTTTTTTAAGGCCTACGCTATTTCCCGCATATTGATTGTTAACCGAAAAAACCCTTTCTTCAACAAGGTCTATATATATCCTTCTCTTGTCAACATTCACCGTTCTTTTATATTCATCCAATTTTCCCTCCGAATGCAGGAAAAAGAAGAAGTCTTCAGAGCCTTTCTGCCTTCTGAATTCTTCATATCCTGTCCTGTAAAGGATTTCTTCACAATGCGTAACATACGAGGAATCAGTAATCTGAAGCGCCCTCAAGGAAAAAGGTGAATTTGTAGGCCCAAGGCAGAAGAAACTTACGAGCATTTCACTGCCTTCCATGATTCCATCCAATATTCCCGTAACTTCCTTAACCCCTTCAGGTTGTGCTATGGAATTAATCAACTCAGCCTTTTCATCGACAAGATACTTTGTGTGTTTCTTGTCCCGTCCCTGGTCATTGATACCGTCAAAGTGAATTGTATGCCCTTCCATATTCAATTTCTTTTCTTCACTGTTTCTAATCGCTAATTCCCTTACATACCATATATCTTCATCGGAATCAGTAATAACCGTAACTTTTGAAGGCTTACAAAGTTTAATGGCTTCATTCACAAGTTTAATTACTCTTTCGTTTTCAAGAGCTTCAAGTTTTTTTAAATTTTTCTTATCAATTGTCATATTATCCTCCCTAAAAAATAATTAACCACTATTATACTCCAATATTTTATATTTTGGAATAAAATTCTTCACTTTTTTTATATTTCAATAAATTATTATTAACCATTCACACCCCCAAAATTATATTTCATAAATATTTTTATGAAAAAACACTACAGGCATCAAGAGGCTGTATATTCAGCCTTACATATCAAATCAAACTCACTGAATGCTCTTAATAAAATAACTTAGAAAACATTTATCTCTAGTAAATTCTATTTATTAGACTTATCTATATTCTCAAGATAAAATCTGATTATTTCCTCCAGCAGTTCATCCCTTTCCAGTCTTCTGACAATACTTCTTGCGTTCTTGTGATTTGTTATATATGTCGGGTCTCCGGAAAGCAAATACCCTACTATCTGATTGATAGGGTTATATCCTTTTTCCTTCAGCGCTTCATAAATAGCTCCAATAATCTCTTTCGCTTCACTAATTCTCTCATTTCCTACATTGAACATCATCGTTTCATTGTTTCTCACAATAATCACTCTCCTAAAAAAAACATTTATCCCGGCTATATATACATATATTATATATTAATATAATTCTGGGATTTATGCAACATCTTTCCCCACATAAAATTTCTGTCTGCCCTTTCAAGTTTTACTTCCTTTATGCTTCCGCAAAGGCTTTCATCACCTTTACTGATTGTTTTTATATAATTTGACGTATAACCTTCAATAAAACCTTCTTTCCCTTTAACCGACTGTTCAAACAATACCTTCACTGTTCTTCCCTCAAAAGATTTGTTAAATTTCAACATACTTTTTGCTGAAAGCTCCAATACCATTTTGCTTCTATGTGCTTTTACCTGCTCACTGACCTGTCCCGGAAACAAATAAGCACTGGTACCTTCCCTCTGAGAATACTTAAATACATGTATTCTTGGAAAGCTAATTTCTTCCAAAAATTTATAGCTTTTGTTAAATTCATCATCTGTCTCTCCGGGAAATCCAACTATTACATCAGTAGTAATGGCTACATCCTTTATTTTTTCCCTTAATTTTTCTGTTGAACCTCTATATTCATCAACAGTATATCTCCTGTTCATCCTTCTTAGTGTCTCATTGCATCCGCTCTGCAGTGATAAATGAAGCTGCGGGCATATTTTTTCAAGGCCTTTTACCGTATCTATAAACTCATCATTAATAATATAAGGCTCTATAGATCCAAGTCTTATTCTTTCTATCCCTTTTATATTATGAAGCTCCTTCAATATTCCCGTCAGTGAAACGCCATTATATTCCTTTCCGTAAGATGCGGTGTGTATTCCGGTAACGACAATTTCCCTAAAACCTGATTTACTGAGCAATTCAGCTTCCTTAATAACATTATCCGGTTTTCTGCTTCTCGGCCTTCCTCTTACATATGGTATTATACAATAGGAACAATATCTGTCACACCCTTCCTGTATCTTGAGAAATGCTCTTGTCTTTCTTCCGCTAAAGGAAGTAATATTCATTTCCTCAAAGTCCTTGATTTTTGCAATATTACCCACGGAACATATGGCTTCTGCTGTTTTTATTGCATTTTCCCTTTCCAGTTTCTCTAAATAATCTTTGATTTTGCTGCGCTCATTTGTTCCTATAACAAGATTTACACCCTCTATACCTGTTATCTCGTAAGGAGAAGCCTGTGAATAACAACCAGTTACTATAACAAGGGCATCCGGATTATTCTTTTTTGCCCTTCTTATCATCTGCCTTGATTTTCTTTCACTTAATGCAGTGACGGTACACGTGTTTATTAAATATACATCCGCCTTTTCTTTAAAAGGTACAAAACCATACCCACATTTTTTAAATATTGACGAAATTGCTTCCGTATCATATTGATTTACCTTGCATCCAAGGGTATAAAAAGC
>CAZANH010000039.1:0-6448 GCA_964486515.1 uncultured Eubacteriales bacterium | reverse complement strand
GTTATTATACCATTATTATTCGTAATAATCAACAGCAGTTCTTATGTCCAATTTTGAGTTATTAAAAATGTTTTTGAACGCAATTATGAATGGCTATGTCCTGAATAAATGTTAAAAAATATATAATTATGTTATTTATCTATTTAAACTTATGATATATACTTTCCAGTGTTTTTAAATATGTTTTTAAATAATAGGAGTAAGAAAAGAATGGAGATTAAGGGTGGTATGGATGAATAAGATTTCCGGAATAATATTTATGTTATTTCTGGTATTTGTGATGTTCACGGTGTCAGGATGCAATGAAACAAATTTATGTGATGAAACCGAATATGAGGATAACACTGAAAAAGTTGATGAAAACTTGAATAAAAGAGAAAAGGAGTGGTCAAATGTGGATAGTTCATTGTATGTAAATGTTAAAGATTTTGGTGCGGAAGGAAATGGTGTCAATGACGATTCTCAAGCTATACAGGAAGCTATAGATTCCATAGCAAAAACCGGAGGGACAGTTTTTATTCCTGCAGGAGTTTACAGGATGGCTAATGGAGTAAAAGTCCCGGTAGGTGTCAGCATTGAAGGTACTACATATGCTACTACCGGCCCCTGGCAGCAATTCCTTGATGCGCAGGATAAAAATCAAAAAGCTATAACTCATTACCATATGGGAGATGCAGGTGATAATTATCTGCAATTCGATATGTATAAGGGTACATGGATCCTTGTAGACCATGGGGTTGGTGATATCAATTCTGCGCCTACCTTTCAGCTTTATGGAAGCACAAGTATAAAAAAACTGGGGTTTGTACATAAAAATCTACCCCCTGTTACAAGGAATGTTGTTGAACACCCTCCGGCAATAGCTTTATACAGTGACGATACAATACCTTATACAAGGGATGGAGTGACTATAGAGGATATCAGCCTTGCAAATCCATATGTCGGGATTGTTATCGCAACCGGAACTGATCTGGAAAATTATTATATCGGGACAAATGCAAATGATATCGGCAAATCCTGTGGAAGGCATAGAGTTCACAACATAATGGGCGGACCGATTTATAAGGGATTATGGTTTAAAGGGTTACTTGATACGGTGGATATTAACAACATTCAATTCAACTTTTCAAACTATGAAAACGGATATGTTATGTACAGGGCAGACAATTGTACGGATTTGGAATTTGCAAGGGGAGATGGAATGAATATAAGCAACGTTCTTTCGTTTGGAGCAAAATACGGACTGAGGACTTTGCCTGGTTATGGGAAAAGAGATGTATCATTGAGAGCGTCAAATATAAATCTTGAAGCTCAGATACCTTTAAGTTTAAAAGCATCCGGCCAGTATGAAATTACGAATTCATATTTTTTGACGATTGAAGGGGGAGACAGGCATCTGGAACCTGAAGATAAATTTGTTTGTATTGAGATAGAAACAGACAGTGAGTGTATTCATCAATCACACATTTTGCTTAACAATCTGTTTTTGCAGAAAGCTTTTATGTCAGAGGATTTAAATAGCAGAATACTGGATGTGAAACTTGATTCCAACAGCAATGTGGTGTTGAATAATTCCATGTTCTGGGGATGGGAAAGTTCACAGAACGGAGAGTCAGTTATTAGCTTTAAACATAAGAATGCAGGCCCTGCAGGATTGCAGATAAATAATTCAATATTTACAAATGTTAATTTGAAAGGTAAATTAATTGATGTTGATGGCATTGGTTTAAAGAGTGGAGATGTTGTATTCAGTAATTGCAGAATACCTGATACCTTGCAGGCAAAAGAAATAAGGAATAAGGGAGTAGTTTGGTTCAAATCCTGTTATCTTTCAAAAAATAACGGTGAAAACAAAATACTTGATACTGATTTAAGGTAATAATTTAAACTGCAGTACTCTTGTAAGAGTACTGCAGCTTGTCAGTCATTGCACCTCTAATCGTGGACACAAATATAGATGATCTCAAAATATTTTTTTACTCCTTGTTAAACCTTAAATCATCCATACTGGTATGATGAAGTGCTTCGCATTGATAGCTGACAGTACAGGTCGCATGCAGAGAACCCCGCCGCTGCCGCGTGGAACAGAGCCCTTGTCGAGGAGGTTGAATGTACCGATAAGTTCGCTGCCTGGATTGACTGAACGCTTAATTTCAAGTGGGTGCAGCACACCGTCAGCTTCAAGGACTAAATCAATCTCACGGTTATTCTTGTCGCGAAAATACCAGATAAGGCATTCTCTGGCAGCGTTGTGATATGTCTTTATAATCTCAGCCACTACATAATTTTCTAAAATTGCACCGTTGATTGCACCATTTACCAGTACCTCCGGTGAGGAGTATTTTGTAAGATATGCTACAAGTCCGGTATCGAAGAAGTACATTTTGGGAGTTTTGACTGTGCGTTTGAGCAGATTATTTGAATAAGGACGCAGATAAAAAATAACGTCGGATTTTTCCAATATCGCAAGCCAGCGTTTGGCAGTATCATCAGATACGCCTATATCAAGTGCGATATCATGAACATTTAGCATTTGCCCCGCACGACAGGCAGCAGCACGAATAAAGTCCTGAAATAATAATTTATCAATTCGGTCAACCATTTCTCCTACATCACGCTCAATGTAAGTACGGACATAGCTTGAATAAAACACATTCCTGTCCGTGAATTTTCCGCTAATAAGCCCCGGCATAGATCCGTTCCAAATACGTTCATAGACACCGCTTATATCGGCAGGCTTGCCGGTTGTTTTACGGTTTTTCAAAAAATCAAGGTTCAGAGTAAAGGGTTGATTTTCACCACTGCCATAAATCTCATGCTGTGACAGTGAAGGCATATGTAAAATGGCGACACGCCCGGCCAATGTTTCCTGTGCCAACTCCATCAACCGGAAAGACTGCGAACCGGTCATCCAAAGCGAGCCCGGCGCAGCGCCGTTGTCAATAGCGATTTTTATATAGGAAAACAACTCTGGTGCATATTGCACCTCGTCAATCATGATTGGTAACTTGTGCATCTGCATAAATAACGCCGGGTCGGTTTTAGCAAGCTTGCGTTCTTCTAAATCATCCAGTGTTACATATTCACGGCTTTCTTCCGCAAGGACTCTCATCATAGTAGTTTTTCCGACCTGACGCGGGCCGGTAATCAGTATGGAGGCGTATTCTTTGGAAAGAGCCAATATCTTCTTTTCTAAATCCCGTCTGATATAAACCATTATTATTCTCCTGTGGCTAATATGTGATACAATCTTATTATGGCATTTAATCGCGTATTTGTCAAGACTCTTTTAAATAATTCTTCTTTTGCTTCTCTTTGGATAAGCCTTAAATGGTGCTCATCACTGACCAACCAGTTTCTAAAAGCAGTTACTTTTACTTTAATACTTTGTATGTCGATATTACCATTATCGTTGATGCCGTTCTTATTGCAGGGAAGGGTGGATCCGCATGGCTATTCGCAATGAGTTTCCGGACAGGCTTCCGGTTACCACACATCATATAATACCATATTTTCTGCAAAAATATATGAATGAAATCACAAACGATGAATTTTTCGAATATTTCGGATTGGACATTATAGAATGGGTAGTTCCACATAAACCGGATGAAAAACTGGAAAACTATTATAATCCTGCTCATAATAAAGTGGATTTATTACACTCAAGGGAGATTATGAGCGATAACTGGCGCTTTGAAAGAGAATAGATAAGCAATCCGAGTTATAAAACAATGAGGGATGTTTTGAGGCTGCAGGCGGTAACGAAGGATATGTACTGAGCCCGTCGGACAATTTCTTCGATGCCGACGTAGAACTTATTAAATCATTTGTCGATGAAGCCCGCAAATGTAGATACTGACTGCTTGTCTGCGTCAAAAAAGGTTACTTACACACTGTTTCTGACTCACCCAACGTCTTTGCAAGACTATTTGGCTAATGTAAAAATGATCGAAGTTCACGGTGTACCCCTATGGCTGTACAAATATAAATTTATTCGTTTCTGTATCATGCACGCCTGTCTTGTTATCATATATGTCGAATGGATACCTGAAAGCCAAAAACTGAAGCAATAAGTCTATCTGGTCCTTTAGCCTGTTCTTATCCGTAATATTTGCAGATTTCAAACTATCAACTTCAAAACCAAGTATCTGCAGCTCTTTAAGAAGCATATCAAAATGATGGTATAGAGGTTTTCCAGTATTATAAAGACTCCTCATATTTGACACAATATCACACAGAATAAAATAGTCAGTAGTACTGTTTTCTTTTGCTTTCAGGAACCTTTCCCTGCTGGTCAACAGCATAAATGGCTTAATCAACTCATAACGCAATCCGGAGCCCTTCATATAATCTTCATAGTACAATATGCTTGCTCTTACTATCCTGTACATTTAGAACCACATCCTCTATACGTTATACATTTTCCTAAACCTTTCAACATTTTTTTTATATCTTTCTTTTCTGTCTTCATAAACTATATTTTCCACAGTTTCATCTATACACTTATTAAGCAAATCCCTGTCTATATCCTTAATAAGCGTATTTATATCCTCAATATCCCTTTCTGCAAGACGGTCAATTTTTGATGCAATAATATCTTCTTTTGATAAAATATATACTGAAATATTGTTAAACCCTTCAATTTTGTCTGCCCTCACAGCATAGTTCCTTGGTATGGCGGCAAAATAAGTAGTGAGTAAGTCATATGGTTCCAGGAGTTTTAATACCTTTGCCAGTCTGGATGAATAACCCCTGTCAACAAAGTCAAAATCTCTCGTCATACGGTCAATGTATCCTGCCAATGCACAGGCGGAACCCCCTGCAAAATAAAATTCAATATTTGCTTTACCAAAAGTAATTCCCACCAAATTGTCTACCAGTTTTAAATCAAACAATAAATCATCACGGCTTCTCATAATTAAATCTCCTGCCATATTTATCAAACAGCTTTAAAGAATTCTACCTTCATTATAACCAATTGTGGCTAAATTTCAACATGATATATAATATATTAAGGATATTCATTCAACACACAAAGAAGGAAACTATACAAATTCAAAAGGTGAAACAACAACTTCCAGGCGTCAATACCTGTTACTATTCACAGCCCCCTCTTAGCTTGAAGAATATTAGAGAACGTTTGCATGAACTTATAAATAAAAAAAATAATCTTAAAGACCCTGAAATTATTAATATGAGCAAAAAAATTGATTTGCTGCTAAATGAATATGAAAAAGTAATCATTGAACGTAATAAATCCAATAATTAGTTTCCCCTTAAAACATGTATCCGTGATTCAAGTAATTCGTGAAACTAGACTTTGTATTAAAAATATGGACATTAATTATATTTTATTATTTGCATATCTCATGATTAATTTAAATAGTATTATAATAAACGAAATATTATGGGAGAATGTGAATATGTATGAAGGTATTTGTTTTAAATCTTAAAAGGATATTTTTTATGTCAATAGTTCTTATAACAGGTATAATATTTGCAATAATTATAATGATAAAAAGTATGCAGGTAGTGGATGTATTATCAAAAAACAAGGAACTTCCAATATACTCGGTAGAAATACAAAATAAGGATATTTCATTAACTTTTGACTGTGCATGGGGAGCAGAGGATATACCGGGAATATTAAATACACTTGAAAGCGAAAATATTAAGGCAACATTTTTTATTGTGGGACAATGGGCTGAAAAATATCCTGACAGTGTCAGGATGATAGCACAAAGAGGACATGACATAGGAAATCATTCATATTCCCATCTAAGAATGGGTATTCTCAATAAGGAGAAAATAAAGGATGAAATATTGTTTTGTAAAAGCAAACTTGAACAAATATCGGGCAAAAAAGTTGAACTGTTCAGAGCACCATATGGAGATTATACAAATAATGTCATAAGTGTGGCGAAGGATTTGGAATTGTATTCAATACAATGGGATGTAGACAGCCTTGACTGGAAGCCGGGTATAGGAAGGGAAGAGATATTGAGTCGCATAATGAGAAAAGTGCGGCCTGGCTCGATTCTTTTATTTCATAACGATACCCCTCATACGGTACAAATACTTCCAGAAGTCATCTCATCGCTCAAAAATGAAGGGTATGGTTTTTTACCTGTCTCAGAGCTTATCATAAGGGAAAACTACCACATAGATTTTGAAGGAAGGCAAAGAATAAAAAAATGATTATCCTCATTTGCAAGTACTAAATGTTGAAGAGATAGAACTACTAATAAGATATATCTTATACGAGCGATGTCCCGGAAATGGAAATATTAGGCCCAAAAAATACCGATATGTGAATCAGTATGATGAAACATATATGTATAGTTCTTAAGAATCAACTACGGATGGTTCTTATGATGGGTGTACAATATACTATTGGTACCCTGCTATGCTAACGGAATATACACCTATGACATTAGATTAGATTATT
>CAZANH010000038.1:0-3217 GCA_964486515.1 uncultured Eubacteriales bacterium | reverse complement strand
TGAAGATATCGAAAAAGCCTATAGGGATATTTCTCCGGCTTTAAACCTGGATTATATACTGTGTAACATCGTGGACAGGAAATTTGACAATGGCGGTATTTTCTCATTTTACAACCGCACCTTTAAAATCGTTTCTGATAAGCCGGATAGGATCCTTTCCCACAGAGGAAACATCCAGGTATTGTTTAGCCCTGTATTTGGTGTAAAAGCTGCCTTTGCAGGCATTGTTTATGAAACGGTCCCTTTTATACAGCCAAAAAAGACTACAAAAAGCACATCACCGAAAAAGCATACCCTGTATATTCCCCCGGACAGCCATTATTACAAGCATGGGCATCAGTTAATCAAGAAAGTAACTTTTGAGGATGATGATATTGCAATTTTAAAGATGCTGGAGAAAATATTTCTGCAGAATATGTCTGCATAAGTGCTTTTCATACGCAACATGCAGAAAAGAAAAAGTTTTTAGGTGCGGTTGACAATTAGTGGGCCCTCATAGATTAGCCTGTAGGCCAGCTGGTCAATCATACCTCTTAAGCCTTGCTGCAACGCTTTGCTCCTGGGGCACGGTGGGTTGGCCTCTCTTTTCAAAGAAGGAGCAAAATTGCTGCGGTGGGAATTCACAGTCCGTGAGACAAAGTAACTATTGTTTTACTAAATCTCCCCTCATTTTTAGGGGAGGGTGACATTTTGTAACGATAATTAACCCTCATTAGGGGTGACATTTTCTAAAGTTATTGACACGAATCAGACCGATCGGTTACCGGTTTATAATCAACCCCGGTATTGTAATTGTCTTATGGAATTTTATCTCATTCAACCCTACTCTGCCTTAAGGAAAGCAGTTCAGGAAAGTGCTGCTTCGCCAGCCATTCCATTTCAGAATCTCCTATTACGGTCGTCCTTTTGTTTTCATACTCTTTATCAATCCATTCTTTGATCCTTGCTACTTTTAAATTCTTTTTGTCAATGGCTCTGTCACCTTTCAACAGAAAATATCTGTTCAGCCACGCTGCGATTCCTGCCAGGCCCGAATGTGCGTCTATTATGACAACCGGCGGTCTCCCGAGAATTTCCGTCGTATCGAATATATTATATATTTCCTCATCCTTTAAAAGGCCATCCGCATGGATTCCCGCTCTCGTTGCATTAAAGGCTCTGCCGACAAAAGGCGTTCTGGGCGGGATCTCATAATTGAGTTCATTTTCAAAATATTCCGCAATTTGTGATATTACCTTCAGGTTCATCCCGTCATCATTTCCGCGGAGTTGTACATATTCCATTATCATTGCTTCCAGCGGGGTATTCCCTGTTCTTTCCCCGATACCGAGAAGCGATGAGTTGACAGCAGAAGCACCGTAAAGCCATGCAACCGTGGAATTGGCCACAGCCCTGTAAAAATCATTATGGCCATGCCATTCCAGCCATTCCGAAGGCACTTCTCCATAATTAATCAATCCATAGATTATCTGCGGAACGCTCCGCGGCAGCGATACGCCCGGTATACTCACACCAAGTCCGAGAGTATCACACGCCCTTATTTTTACCGGTATACCTGCCTGCCTTGACAATTCCATAAGTTTATTGACAAAAGGAAGTACAAAACCATAGAAGTCTGCCCTGGTAATATCCTCTAAATGGCACCGGGGGATAATTCCCGCATCAAGGGCTGCCGCAACTATTCCCAGGTATTGTTCCATAGCTTGTGTTCTGTTCATTTTCAGCTTTTTGAATATATGATAATCGGAACAGGATACCAAAATCCCTGTCTCTTTTATCCCGATTTCCTCGACCAGCCTGAAATCTTCTTTTTTGGCCCTGATCCAGGAAGTAACCTGCGGGAATTCATAACCCTTCCCCATACATTTTGATACAGCCTCTCTGTCTACTTTGGAGTAAACAAAGAACTCGCTCTGTTTAATGATACCACTCCCGTTGTCCAGTTTGTTCAGAAAATCAAACAGTCTGCTGATTTCATTCACAGTATACGGGGAGCGGGACTGCTGACCGTCCCTGAAAGTGGTATCCGTTATAAAAAGCCTTTCCGGTATGTTCATAGGTACTATCCTATGGTTGAAGACCAATCTGGGCACTTCATTATACGGATATATATTACGGAAAAGATTGGCCTCGCTTACATCCCTGTACTGGTATTCTATCTCCATCATCCTGCTGTATTTATTAAATTTTACGTTCATGCTTTTCCTCCCTTCAAAGCTTACGAGGTTAGCTGACGGATTCGGGCCGAAAGGATTCTTAGCCCTACCGGGAAACATCCCGGATTCACCCCAAAAATATGGTCCCCCCGTCTCCTGTTTCATCAAGTAACAGGCATTCAGCAGTTCGATATTAATTTTGCTTTGCTATTTTATAAGTATATCATTTTTTACGGTATCCGTCAAATTTTAGCATTTCCCAAATGTGGTTATCGTGTGATAATGTCACCCTATGAACTATCGCGAGAAAATGTCACCCCCTCTGCGGTAGAATATACTTATGGATAGGATGATAACTTTGTCACAAAAGAAATTAAATCAAGCACATGTGCTAGCGAGGCTGATAAGCGATGAGAGTTTTACAATAGCAGAGGCAGCAGAAGAGATGGGGTTTTCCAAACGTCACGTAAAGCGTTTGAAGGGGGAATTTAAAAAATATGGCGCTGACGCATTGGTTCACAAAAATATCGGAAGACTTCCAGCTCATGCAATTCCTGAAGAGGTAAGGCAAGAAATCATAGAACTTAAAATGTCGAAGCTTTTTGAAATGGCGAATTTCTGTCATTTCAGAGAGATTATTGGCCGTGAGAAGTTCAACATTCACATCAGTTATTCAGCACTGCATGGAATATTAACCTCCGCCGGAATCAAGAGTCCCAAGAAAAGAAGACCTGCCAAGACACACTTCTGCGAATTGTGCATTGTACTGGGCTATGTAGGTTATAAGAAAGGTATTAGCCGCGTCAACGGTTGTAATTCCAGCAAGGTCAAACTCGATTGGGAGACGACTTTGGAATGTTTCCCAAAGACGTTCAACTCTTCCTTTCGCTTGAGCGCTGCGCGCTTTAATCAGGGTAATGCCTAATTGCCGGATCGCTCTGCCAAATTGTGTGTCTTTTGCATGAAGATATCGAAAAAGCCTATAGGGATATTTCTCCGGCTTTAAACCTGGATTATATACTGTGTAACATCGTGGACAGGAAATTTGACAATGGCGGTAT
>CAZANH010000037.1:0-2601 GCA_964486515.1 uncultured Eubacteriales bacterium | reverse complement strand
GCTTTTGCAAATCCCAAATTGTTACGCTACAGGGAATACTATTCTGTAAAATCGGAGGTTTTAGAGTCGGAATAGCAACATCATGCAAGTCGGGATTTTAAATATTAATGTTGTTCTAAAATAGCTCTAAACGTCACAATAACCTTTTCTATCCAGCCCAAGCATATAATAACGTCCACTTTGAGAAATATCCTATATTAATACCGACTCTAAAAAGCTTTGCAATATCCACATCATATTAACTTTCATTTTCTTCTGTAAACTTAAGATAGCACATGTCTATCATGCTTCTAAGCTTATATCCTGCTTCTTAAATCTTTTAAAGAGTATGACTGTAAATTTTATGATAATAGCTATAATGAAGAAAGTAAATATCAAATATTATCTATTGATTTTATATTCTTTATAATTTGCATGTTAAATTTTATTTTTGCATGTTAAAAAATACATACCATAACCTATTTGCTAACAGCTTATATCAACTTATATAGTTACACTTTATCCCCTTATTCCTTTCTTTTTAGATAGACTACATAACATCCGCCTCTATTGTTCCTTTTCCTCAAAGCTGTACACAAGAGGCCCATACTCCACAAAGCAGTTTGGTTTGCATTATTTCCAATTCTCTCATCACAATTTACAAACACCGGTTCAATTGGCAATATGAACGAAATCATATCATTTGCTTTCAACTGACGTTCAATACACACATACCCATTTTTCTCGGTGTATAAAACTTTTTCCCCGTTAACAAAGATATCAACAGGCTGATTGAATAACTCTCTTTTTTTATATAATTTTAAAACATTACAGTCGCTGTTAATTGGTCCGTTGCTTTCTTGCATACTTCCTTAACTTCATTCAATACTCCGACAGTATCAATTTAATACTTCTGATATTTTCTTGCTTCTTCCAGGCTTATTTCCATAAAATCTATACCATGATTGCTATCAGGAGTTGTAATCGTTGTCATAATATGCCCTGCTTTTCTGGCATCTTCCATACGCTCTCTTACAACTTTCTCATGAGTGGCTTTATCAGGAAAATACAAACCACTTAAAACGCTTCCTTGCATAGATATTTTATTCCCAAGCAACTTGCGCCCTTTACTAAATATTACATTTCCAACGGGTGGTGGTGTAAACGCATGTACGCCGTCCATTTTCGTTTTCCGGTAAACAGGCAGCAGATCATGAATTAATCCACATGAGTGATGCATATACAGTTTCCCATATTGATGTGCCAGTTCTGACCTTTTATCAGTCAGGGCAACATTATACTTTTCAAACATGCCAGGAGAAATAATTGAAGTGGAAGTGTCATCGATTCCAACAATAATATCAATTTCAGGGCAGTTTTTTAAAGTCATCTCAAACATCTGAAGATATTTACTTTCCATTAATTCAAATAGTTCAGCAAGCTTTTCCGGAATATCTGCATCCATATATATAAGGCTTGTTACGTCGGCAAATTTTCTATACATCATACCCAGAGGCGTTCCTTCGGAATAGTTCCAGATCATACCCTTATCTTTGAGCAGGGAATTCATTCTTTGAATCTCCTTGACTTTTTCTTTATTAAGTTCTAATGTCCACGCCTTTACATATTCTGTAAATTTACCAATATCTTCAGGCTGCTCAATATAATGTTTTGTGATAAATCCTGACTCCTCTATCTGAGTCATTTCTCCTGAAAGCGTTTTAATAATACTGATATGTTTTCCATTCTCCTGTTGTACCGAAACCTCAACACCTTCCTGAAGAAAAATTTTATAAGGTCTGTCTGCATTTAACATATACTCATTTATACCAAGATACTCTGATAGTAAAATCTGAAGCTCCCATCTCTTGTCCCAGTCTTTTGCTCGTTCTTTAAATATATTTTTTAGGTTTTCAGGCAATGTATCAGGATTGGGATGGTTATAAGGGTCAATATAAACCACAATCGGTATCCATTCTGAGGATTTGCATTGAATAGTTCTTAACATATTCTCTCTTAATGTTAACATAATAAATATCCCTCCATACTTTAATATAGGAATTACAAATAATCATAATTGATTGATTCATAAGCTTAAATCATAAATTGTTTATTTTCTACCTGTTTTTTTAGCCAGCATTTCGACCCATCCATCCAGTATCATACTGCCTGCTTCTCCTGAAAAGATCGTGGAGATCGCTTCATAACCACCCAATGCTACAGCCTGTTTCGTCGGAATATATCCCACACCTCCATTGGCAAGTTCCAAAACGATTACTTTATAGTCATGAAACTTTTTCTTCAAAGCAAGCTGATATTCCACAAAATATTCCCCGGGGACGGTTGCAATAACCAAATCGCCTAAAATCAAAACAGTAATTTCAATTTCGTGGGTTCCATTTTGATTGATTAAGCGTTCAAGATACATAAGCCTTGTTTGATACACCTTTTGTTCGAACGGCATCTTTTCTTTTTCCTCTTCTGTCATCTGTTCCCATTGACTTCTAATTTCATCAACTTCATCTTGATCTATCTTTTTATATGGAAGCCGTATCATCCTGTTTAGAACAGAAAACACACCCTCAGGCATTTCTTCTGCATACCCCTGGGATATTATTTTTA
>CAZANH010000036.1:0-2741 GCA_964486515.1 uncultured Eubacteriales bacterium | reverse complement strand
AATCTTGATATAGAGATGTTCCCTGTCGTACGAAGAATTATTGAAAAAATTACAGGTACGGAATCAATATATCAGTCACCCACCGATATGGGAGTCAATAGGGCGGGATTTTGCATTATTGACGACAACATTGTAAAAGAAGCATCAAAACAGGAAATTATACGGCGGTATTTCAAAAGCAGGTGTGATTATAAAAAAGGGCTTGTTGATCTTGATACGACTCAAAGAGTTGAATTAATAATGGAGGAATTGAATCTATCACCAGAAAGCAGAGAAGTAGTTATTCCTGCCAGAAATGCCGCTGAAAAGGCACGGGCAAAAACCGGAAGTTCACTTAATTGTAACGGGACAGCAATAAAACTTATGAACGGCAGTGTTATTACCGGAAAGGGTTCAGATCTTATGAACGCGTCATCCGCCTTAATTTTAAATGCAATAAAATCACTCGCGAATATAGCTGACGAGATATACCTTCTGTCACCTGTAATTCTTGAACCGATTATCAACCTCAAAAAGAATATATTTGGAAGCAAGAATCCGGTATTAAACCTTGAGGAAATATTAATAGCACTTGGCATAAGCGCGGCAACAAACCCTACCGCCAAGCTTGCCATGACAAAACTTCCTGAACTTAAAGGCAGTGAGGCTCATTCTACCGGCATAGTCAGTCAGGTTGATAATACAATATTCAATAAGCTTGGGATAAATCTCACTTGTGATCCCGAGTTTCTGACAAAAGAGCTGTTTTTCATTTAACCTAAACACCAAGAAGTCTCCTTAGTTTCCGATTTTAAGGCAATAGCGGCAGTACCGTCAACTGTGCTGGCACTGAAGATATCCCGGGTATTCAACAAACCTGTCGAGGAAATATTCCATCTTTATGATAATAAAAACAAAAGGTAGTGTCAAATAAGTAATGAAAACTAATGAAAAATGTAAAACAAAGAATTGAGAAACAAAACGCAGTATTGAACCTTGAAAATTTCAAACAGATATATGTTAAAATGGTATATAATACCTTGTGGTGCATTGCGGAACGTATATTATACTGATAAAAAGGCATAACAAAATAAGCTATTAAGTTTTTTTAAGTTATAGTAAGTACTGTTATGCTGAAGCCTGCAGATTCTCTATGTAGTCATAGGATAATCTAAGTAGTTTAAGCCATTTGGAGGGCATATCAGGCATTTCATTAAGATCTGGAATGCTGACAGGTACTTTATAGCCAAGGGATGAGTGTCTACGCAGGAAGTTGAAGAATGCGGCGAACAAGGCCATAAACTCATTTGCCCGATCAAAAGAATTAAAACCGTTTTTGCCTTTATAGACACCTTTGAAAGTCCTGTTGAGACGTTCAATAATTTGCTTAAGCCAGCGGTATTCTTTTGAGACCTTATCTTTATTGGTTAAGCCAATAACCTGTTTAACATCAAAATGAATGCCATATTGTGCAAAAAAGTGCTGTGCCAGAACGTATATGGGATTTCCGTCAAAGATAAGAGTAAGCTTTTCAGGGAGTTTTCTGAACTTGGATAAGGTGGAGTAAATAGCTTTAATAGCAGAAACACCATCCCTGTTCAAGAAAATGGAATAGGAAGTAATAATCTTCTTAATGGCATCCATGATGAAGAAAACATAATGCTTTTTACCAAGGACTTTGATATAGGTTTCATCACCACAGACTGAGACAGAATTGGAAAGCTCATAAGGATAGTTGTCAACATAGGGTTTAACTACCCTGGCAGCAGAGGAGGCATAGTTAAGAACAGTCTGGTGAGAAAGCCTAATATTATGAACATCCCAGAGGATAGAAGCTGTTTGCCTGGCACTGAGGCCGTAATTAATATGATATGTAAGCACAAGGCCGAGGACATATTTAGAGTTTCTAATACGAGAAAGGTCGACAACAGAAGGTTTTTGAGTGTCCTCTTTAAGTGAATCCAATTCAATATCAAAAACCCGGTAGTAGTAATGCAGCTTGTATTTATAGGGATTCTTCTCAAAATCAGCTTTTTCGTCCTTCGACATTGAAGTCAAATTATGGATGTAAAATGGACAGGATTTATTGACACAGGTGTAAACAAAGAATTGCTTACGGTCACGCTTTTTTTGAAGAGGTTTTCCACAATGAGGACATTTAAGAATAAGTTTTTCCAGGTAAACCTTATCGGGAAAGAATGTGGATTTACAGACCTTGCAGCCAAGTTGGCCTCTTCCACCGGAATTGTCATAAATGTATTCATAAGGAGCACCGCAAATAGGGCAAACAGTACCAGATGGAGGAAGAAACTTACTTCTTCTGTTAACAGGTTTTAGAGGCTTACCGTGTTTTTCAATGTATTTATTCAGTAAAACTTTATGATCATATAGTTGTCGTTGTTCAACAACAGGCATGGTATCAATATTTAGGGCACGGTATTTCTCAGAAACAGGATTATCAGAAGGGGATATATCCATATATCTGTTTACAAGAAAACATTGGATTTTGAAAAGAATTTTGTTTAGGAGTTTTATTAATTTCAGTAATTGTGGTACAATATGTATCACGGTGGTTCCCTCGCTTTCTGTTTTGGAATGTTGTTTTTCAAACTAATTATACCAAAATATTGAGGACCACCGTAACTTTTAATAAAACTTCCCAACAAAACATAATAATTGTGGATTTGATGGAAAAGTATTTTTCAGTAGGTAATGCTAAGCTTCAGGCCATGGACAAAATGATGGATAAGTTGTGGAAAACG
>CAZANH010000035.1:0-12134 GCA_964486515.1 uncultured Eubacteriales bacterium | reverse complement strand
TATTACGGAACCACGGAATATACCCATTTCCGTTAATCGCCTTCGCATTTTAATGCCACCGGTGATCTCCCTTACTATACCTATCTTTCCTCTTTTTAAAAAACTTAACATCAATACCTGAGGCTCCATAATTAAAGTACCTCCACAAATATATCATAAGCCTCATCTTTCCTTAGGCTTAGATGATACCCCTTTACAATAAGCTCTATTGGATCACCGAGAGGTGCAACTCCTTTTATACTTAATTCAGTACCCTGAGTTATTCCCATTTCAAGCATTCTTTTGCGGACAACTCCCTTTGATGTTATCCTAAGGACTCTTCCCTTCTGTCCTGTTTTTAATTCACTTAAAGATTTTACATTAAGTTTGTTCAATGTTTCCATCTCCTCTTCAATACTATCCTCCATATTTTTTATATGCCCCTTTTCTACTAAAAACTCTGTCAGTTTTTCAACTGTATGAGAACTCACTACATGTTCCATGAGACAGGCGTCCTTCTCAGCTACTCTTGGCTCCACACCAAGCACCTCAATTAAAAACTGCTTCAGTTTTCTGTGTCTCTGCCTTATCTTTACAGCCTGCTTTTTCCCGGATTCAGTCAATTCAACAGGCCCATATACATTATGCCTGACAAGCCCTATTCCTGTTAATTTTTTGATTGTCTGGTTAGCGCTTGCCTTTTTAATGTTCAGTTTTTCAGCTATATCAGTAATCCTTGTCACACCTTCTTTTTCAGCAAGGTTAAGTATCGCTTCCAGATAATCCTCCATAGATGCTGTTATTTCAATATTTCTCGTCAATATAACATCTCCCTGAATCCTTATCACTTATGTTAGTTTTACCTAACATATTATCATATTTTTTTTTATTGTCAACCCTTTATATCATACCGCAGCCTCCGGCCGCAACCCCTTCTTCCATCCCGTCCTTTGTTCCAAAAGGCAATAAATCCTGAGTGTCAAACCCTCCGTGGAACACTATCCTGCTACCATATGTCTCCTTCAATAATTCAGGGTTCATATTTCTCGCTTTTGGCTGTATAGGATTCAATATGTCCATACCGCCCTCTATTAAATCATCTATTAGCGGGAAGACACTCCCGCAGGAGTGATGGAACGCACGTCAATATCAAAGTATCCCAGCAGAATACTCATAATAATATATGATTTTGCTACAAAAAGCCGATTTAGGTTCAAGTACGGCTTTTCCATGCGACTTTTTGCAGTGCAATCATATTTAAATTCACCATAACAATTGGATGCCTTAAGTGTATAATTTTCTAAAGAAACTTTTCAATACTCTTTTTTGCTATAAGAAGGCCTTCCTTTACTTTCTGTTCACTCCCTTCATACTCCCTGTCTTCATGTTCAATACTCACAACATAGTCGTATCCTGCTTTTTTTAGAGTCTTTATGAACTTTTTCCAGTCGACTTCTCCAAGCCCGGGCATTTTTGCCTGTCTGTAACCCCATTCATTCGGTTCTCCAAGCTGTTTATCAAATACACCGTAACGTTCCAACATTTCCCTCATTATCTTTCCGTCTTTTGCATGCACATGGAATATCCTGTCCTCAAACTGCATAACTGGCTGCACATAATCCATCAGCATAAGCACAAGGTGAGAAGGATCATAGTTAAGCCCAAAGCTTTTGCTGGGAATTCTTTTAAACATTTCCTCCCACAGTTCCGGGCTGTACGAAATGGTCCCCGGCTCTCCCGGCTTCTGCCACCCTCTCATGTCACAATTTTCAATCATAAGCTTTATACCCTTTTCCTCTGCATAGCCAACCAGTTCCCCGAATACCTTTTCAAATTCGTCAAAATTTCCCTTCACGCTCAAATCCGCATTCTTTCCTATAAATGTTCCAACATAAGGTGTTTCAAGCATTACAGCAGCATCGATGACCTTTTTTACATGCTTGTTTACTATCCCTCTTTTTTCAGCATCTCTATCAAGGTTATTGTCATAATACGCCAGTGAAGATATTATAAGCCCGTATTTTTTCATAAATGCCTTTATCCTGCCTGCCTCTTCTTCCGTAAGTGAATCAACGTCAATATCGCTTGCCGAGTAATCCCTGTCGTTGGATTTGGGCCAGCATGCGATTTCCAATGCCTCAAACCCATTTTCACCTGCCCATTTTGCCTTTTCTTCAAGCGGCATATTCCCAAGACATACTGTTAAAAATCCAAGTTTCATGATTAAAACACTTCCTTTCACATTTTCATGATATTTTCAATACTGATTTTTGCACTTTCAAGGCTTGGGCGCCTGCAAGTATCCTGCTCTACCACAATCCACTCCGTGCCGGCTTTTTCTGAAACTTCAATAATTGATCTAATATCAATTATTCCCTCGCCTATTTCAGCGAACCCCCTGTCATCCGCCCTCATGTCCTTCAGATGAACCAATGGGCATCTGCCTGTATATTTCCTTATATACGCGGCGGGATCAACACCTGCGTAATATGCCCAATACACATCTATTTCTGTTTTTACAAAATCAGGGTCCGTATGGCTGTACAATATATCGAGTGCATATTCACCGTCATATTTCACAAATTCATGAGCATGGTTATGATAACCAAACTGAAGCCCGTTTTCTTTAAGCTTCTTTCCAACACTCCCGTAAAACTTTGCAGCTTCAAGCCAGCTCTCCTTTGAATCATATTTGTCGTGTGCACACAAAACATATTTGTTTCCTATTCCAAGGTTGTATTCTATGATTTCATCCATTTTTTCAGCAAGCATGTCCTTTCCTGTATGGCTGCCTGCCGCTTTTAGATTAAGCCTTTCAAGCAACTCTTTCATTTCAGCAGCCGGTATATCTCCAAAACCTGCAAATTCAACACCCTGGTAACCCATTTCAGCCACTTTTTCAAGTGTACCCCTGAAATCCTTCGATGTTTCATCCCTTACGGTATAAAGCTGTAATGCAACCGGTAATCCCATAAATATCCTCTCCTCTGTTAAAAGTCTTATTTTGCTAATTTAATGTTAATTTAAACCTTTACTGCGATATTCTTTTCCTGTGATTTTTTACATGCCATAACAATTTTAAGGGCAGCAAGCCCTTCTTCCCCGGATATTTCCGGCGGCGTCCCCGTAACTATGCTTTTAACAAATGCATCGGGTATACCTGACTTTGACTGCTCCTCATTTGTCTGTATCCTGCCAATTTTGTAATAAGCCTTTTCCCTGTTCTTTTTAGTTACGACTATCGGGAAATCAGGGTTGTCATATATCCTCATAACTCCATTGCTGCAGTAGAGCACTGTTGAATTATCCTCATCCCCGTAATATGTCCAGCTTGCAGTCAGCGTACCTATTATTCCGGACTTTGATTTCAGGACGGCCACGGCGTTATCATCAACTTCAATGGCTTCCCCTTTTTCATTTTTCTTATCAAGTGTCGATACATAAGCCTTTACTTCATCGATTTCATCATCAATCAGCCACCTTATGAGATCCGCCTTGTGTACGCCAAGGTCCCCCATTGTACCTATGAATGCATCATTCTTTTTAAAGAACCACGTATGTAAGCCCTTGTCGGCGCTCCAGGTTTCAGGCCCTCCATGTCCAAATGTTGTCCTGAATGTCAATATCTTCCCCAGTTCTCCGGTTTTTAAAATTTTCTTTGCTCTTATGTGTCCTGGTACAAGCCTCTGGTTATGCCCGATCATAAGAAATTTTCCTGCTTTTTTCGCTGCTGAAATCATTTTTTCCGCATCCTCTACAGACGTCGCCATAGGTTTTTCGCATAAAACATGTTTGCCTGCATTCAATGCCTTAATACTAAGAGGAGCATGCATATTGTTGGAGGCTGCAACACATACCGCATCAATTCTATCATCCGCAAGCATTTCTTCTACTGTTTTATAGACCTTCGCTCCGTACTTTTCGGACAATTCCAGCGCCCTCTCCTCTTTAGGGTCATAGAACCCTGCAATTTTAGAATCCGGATTCAAAAAAAACTCGGGTGCATGCCTGTGCCTTGCAATTGAACCACATCCCATTATCCCAACATTAATCATAAAAATCTCTCCTTTATTTAAAAAATATTGTTCTCACTTTAATTCTTCCAGCGGGGTCTTTATATTTGGGCATCTAAGTTCATCAAGCATCCCGTCCGGGCATGCCCATCTTACCGCATTACTTATTACTTTTTGTACCTGAGGTTTGTAAAAAGTGGGGTATGACTCATGCCCCGGCTGGAAGTAAAAAATCCTTCCATGACCCCTGTTAAAGCAGCAACCACTCCTAAAAACCTCTCCGCCCTTAAACCATCCAATGAAAACAAGCGCATCCGGCTCAGGAATATCAAATCTTTCGCCATACATCTCTTCTTTATCAAGTTCAATATACTCTCCAATACCCTGTGCTATCGGATGATTCTGTTCTATAACCCATAATCTTTCTCTCTCATCCGCTTCTCTCCATTTCAGATTACAGGTAGTTCCCATAAGCTTCCTGAATATTTTTGAATGATGCCCCGAATGAAGCACTATAAGACCCATTCCTTTCAATACCCTTTCCTGGACCCTCTCAACTATATCATCCCTTACTTCATTATGAGCAGTATGCCCCCACCAAACGAGAACGTCCGTATTTTTAAGGACATCCGTGGTAAGCCCGTGTTCGGGTTCATCCAGCGTAGCAGTCCTGACTTCCATGTTTCCGTCTTCTTTGAGAAAATCCGCAATTACCTGATGTATTCCATCAGGATATACCTTCCTTATTCTTTCTTCTTTTTTTTCATGTCTGAATTCGTTCCATACCGTAACATTTATCTTCATTAGGACAACCCCCTTTTAATAATAAATAATAATTGTATAAGCTTCCAATAGAATACATATAAAAAATTAACCTTTACAAATGGCTTACAGTACTCTCCCTTATAATAAGTTCATGCTCAAGGTAAATATTTTCGGGTTCTTTCATTCCCCCCCCTATTCTTTTCAACAGCAAGTCCATCGTTATACAGCCAAGGTCATATTTAGGCTGTGATATTGTTGTGAGAAGCGGATCACACATTGAAGCAAAACTTACGTCATCAAACCCCATAACCGCCATATCGGATGGTACCTTCATACCCTCTTCCTTAACCGCCCTTATTGCTCCAATGGCCATAATATCCGAAATTGCAAATATTGCAGTCGGCCTTTTCTCTATTGCAAGGAACTGTTTTGCAGCCCTTAATCCACTTTTAAATCCATAATCCCCATACCTGATTAATTCTTTTGAGAAAACTATTCCTGATTCCTTTAGAGCTTTTATGTAACCTTCTTCTCTCTGCCCAGTTGAAACAAAACTGTTACTGCTGCTGATAAGGCCAATCCTTTTGTGTCCAAGGCCGATAAGATGCCTTACTGCCGTATATGCTGCAGAAAAATTGTCTATTGATACATGTGATACCATTGCCCCTTCTTTGTATTCACAGCATTGAACTATTGGGAAATTAAAACCGATTTCCGAAAGCTCATCCTTTCCCAATTCAGGACCCATAAAAACAGCGCCATCTGAAAGACGGTTTTTTAAAAGATTCAAGTACAGCTTTTCCCTTCTATTATCCGAATCAGTATTGCAGAGCATTACATTGTAACCATTCTTGTGAGCGACATCCTCCATTCCCTTGACAATCCTTGCGTAAAACGGATTGGAAATAGTGGGCAGCAGCACCAGAACCATTCTTGTTTCGGTCCTCCTCAAGTTTCTTCCCAAAAGGTTTGGCTGATAATTCAAAACCTTTATAGCCTGCATCACATTATTCCGGGTTTGCTCCGATATTGACGCACTGTTATTTATTACCCTTGAAACTGTTGCTACTGAAACTCCAGATGCTTTGGCTACATCCCTGATTGTTGCCATATACCCTGATTTTTCCTCCTTATTGTAACAGATTACATTAATTATACCCCGTTAATATCATTTTAGTTATCCTTTTTTTGTAACGGGTTACATTGATATTATACATTATAAATATATTAAATTCAAGAATAATTTTATTGTAATATAATTTATTGATTTGCTATTGTAACATGTTTCAGTTATCTAACCCCCTGCATTATTTTTAATTTCACCATAAGGGAGACTCTTGAACGCTTTATATATTCTTTCTCTTGTAGATTTATCATATTTAATTATTGTTTTGGCAGTAGATTTTGAATTTATTCCCCCTCTTTGTTTTTATTATACTTGATATTATAATAATTTGTAGTATAATAAATGGGAGGTGAGTCGAATGATAAAAAAGTTTATTGATAGAGAAAAAGAAATACAGTTTTTAGATAACGAGTATAGACGCAAAGGATCTTCTCTTGTTGTTCTTTACGGCAGACGCAGGGTAGGAAAAACTGAACTTTCTTCTGAATTTATTAAAGGGAAAAATGCATTATATTTTCTTGTGACTGAAGAGAGTGAGAAACAGAACCGAAATGCATTCAAGGATGCTGTGGCTGAATTTTGTGGCAATGAATTGCTGAAAAATGCAAAGGTTGATAACTGGGAAATTTTATTTAATACACTTTCAGAGAAAGCAAATAATGAAAAGCTGATTTTGGTCATAGATGAGTTTCAGTATTTAGGAAAATCGAATCCAGCATTTCCTTCTGTCTTTCAAAAAATATGGGATATTATTTTACAGGATAAGAATATTATGGTTATTATTTGCGGGTCGCTTATATCCATGATGGAAAGTCAAACGTTAAATTATACCAGCCCTCTATACGGAAGAAGAACAGGACAAATTAAATTAAAACAAATTCCATTTTCTTGTTATAAAAATTTTTTTCCAACCAAGCAGCGTAAAGATTTGATAGAATATTATGCTGTAACAGGCGGAGTTCCTAAATATATTGAGCTTTTCTATGATAGTGATAATATCTATAATGCAATTGAAAATAACATATTATCAAAACAAAGTTTTCTTTATGTTGAGCCTGATTTTTTATTACAACGTGAAGTTTCAGAAGTGGGGAGTTATTTTTCTATTATTAAGGCAATAGCAGCAGGCAATCAGAAGCTGGCTAAAATAGCAGGAGCATTGGAGTTAAAGCAAACAGGACTTACTAAATACTTAAAAACCCTAATTGATCTTGATATATTGGAGCGAGAAGTACCAATAACTGAGTATAATCCTAAAAAAAGCAAGAGAGGACTATACAAGATAAAAGACAACTTCATTCTATTTTGGTTTAAATTTATATATCCCAATTTAAGTTTTATTGAATCCGGCAACAATGATTTTGTAAAGAAAAAGATAAAAGCAAATTTTACTGACAGACATGTAAGTTATGTCTACGAAGATATTTGTATAGAAGAAATGTGGAAGCTGAATGCTGAAGGCAAATTTAAATTTACTTTTGATAAGATAGGGCGTTGGTGGAATAACGACACTGAAATTGATATAGTTGCATTTGATAGTAATTCAAAAGATATTATCTTTGGTGAGTGTAAATACTCGGAAAACAAAGTTGGAATAAGTGTAATTAAAGATCTTGAAGAGAAATCAAAAATTGTTAAGTGGAAAAATAACAATAGGAACGAGCATTTTATTCTATTTTCCATCAATGGTTTTACAGATGAGCTTATTGAAATTGCTAAAACCAGAGATAATCTGGCTTTACACAGATAAAAGAGGAACAGCCTTAGGCATACCTTTTTGGTTGCGGCCGCAGGCTGCGGTATGGTATAGCAGTTTTAACCTGAAAATTAATTAAAGTTATATCTGAATAGACATTTTGTTTTAAAGGATTTTTTCATTATTATGTTGAATATATACATAAGATTGTTTATACCAACGGAAGTAATTGCATTAGTAATTATATTTATTAATATTTGTTCAACGAAAGGTGATATATCTTATGGTATTTAGCAAAAGGATTGTTCCGTTTTTTGTGATATTTGTTATAGTTGTTTCCATGGCAGCTGTTCCGGCATTTTCCGAATCAAATGCATACCATTATGAAGAAGAAGCATATTTGCTGCATAATCTCGGTCTATTTGACGGTATTTCAACTGAAACTTTCGATCCTGACCTTGAATCTCCTGTTAACAGGGAAACAGGAATAGCTTTTATTGTTAAAATGTTCGGTAAAAAAGAATATGCACTGAAGTTGAGTGACGGAGAAATCCGCAGTGCACTTATTAAATTTACAGATAGAAATGAAATCACCGATTGGGCAAAACCGTATATAGCTTATGCCGTTATGACGGGAATGGTAACAGGGGATACAGATACCACCGTTTCTCCTAAAATATTAATTGACGCTAAATCTTTTGCAACATTAATTCTTAGAAATCTCGGGTATACCGTTGATGCCGCAGGATGGAAGATAGCCATGTTTACACTTTCTGGTATAGGCGGCATGCCTTCGCCTGATGTTGTTGAATTCAACAAACCGTACCTTATCAGGGATGATATAGCCGGTATTGTTTACAATTCACTTTTTGCGAGGAATATCAGTTCTGTTCCTTTAATAGAAATGCTGATTTCTGAAAATGTGGTGGAAAAGGATAAAGCCATAAACGCAGGCCTTGTAAATAATGACGGGTCATTAAATACAGGTGATGGCCAGGTCGACACTGAAACGGAAGAAGTATACGATTTAATAAAGGAAGCATTGCTTAAGGGAGAGGAAGAGGTATTAATCCCTAAATACACAATAAGTGATACCGGTAATGAAGTATTTGAAATAATAAACAGCGTTATAATTGAAAACCCTCTCATAATGTATTACAACGGATGTTCATATTGGACGGACGGAAGGTTGGTGCTTAATTACAAAAAAGAACCGGAGGAAGTATGTTCTCATATAAAAGCCTCAAAGGAAAAGGCCTATTCCATATTGGTTGATATAATAAAACCCGGTATGACGGATTATGAAAAGGAAATCTCAGTGCATGACTACATAATAAACCATTGTGCATATGATTATAAAAATTTTTCAATGAATACACTGCCCCCTGAAGCATTTACACCTTATGGCATATTGGTGTCAGGCAGCGGTGTTTGCGAAGGCTACTCAACATCGATGAAATTAATGATGGACATACTGGGCATAGAATGTGGTATTGTACATGGAATTGCTAACCTTGGCAGCCATTCATGGAATATAATAAAAATCGGTGGCAGCTGCTACTATCTTGATATAACCTGGGACGATCCGGTAATGCAGGATGAAAGCAATTTCCTTCGTTATGATTACTTTAACATAACCGGTGAAGAAGTGACAGCCGAGCATCAATTGGACTTGGACAAATATCCCGAATGTACCGCAACAAAATACAATTATTATTATTATAACAATCTGATAATAGAAAGTTCTGATGAGTTGTATACAATTTTAACGAATGTCATCAAAAACAATGACCCAACAGCACTTTCATATAAGGCAGCAGGGTTCAGTCTTTCAAAAGAACACATTGAACAATTAATCCAACAGGCATACAAAAATACAAGTGCTGAATATACACAGTATAGCTTTATTTACAGTCTTAATGAAATTTTGAATATCATCAGCATATGGTATGAATAATAATATCCTTCCAGTACCAACTTTTCTGTCCCCATCCTGTATTCCGGTAAAATCCATTGTCAAACCAGGAAAAGAAATAAATCATTGACTTATGATGGGGAAAAGCGGTATAATATATACCATGATATATATCTGGAGGTGTATGTATGGATAAGGCAAAGATATTTCAAAATGGGAGAAGCCAGGCAGTCAGATTACCCAAAGAGTATAGAGTTAACAATACGGAAGTATATATCAAGAAATTTGAAGATATAATTTTGTTAATACCGAAGGAATCAGGCTGGAAGATGATGGAGTACTCTCTAAAATATTTTTCTGAAGATTTCATGAAAGAAAGAAATCAGTTGGAAGTACAGGAGAGGGTTGATTTTTAAATGAAATACATGCTGGATACTAATATCTGCATTTATATTATAAAAAAGAAGCCTGAAGATGTGTTTACCAGTTTTAGCAAATTCAAGCCCGGAGATATATGTATTTCTTCTATTACACTTGCGGAGCTTGAATATGGAGTTTCCAAAAGCATGTATAAGATGAGAAATAAAATTGCATTAACCGGTTTTCTGGCCCCTCTTAGTATACTGCCTTTTTCTGAAAATGCGGCAAGAGTATTTGGCGAGATCAGAGCCGGGCTTGAAAGAGAAGGTAGAGTAATCGGAGGGTATGACATGCTTATAGCTGCTCATGCTTTATCGGAAGGACTGATTTTGGTTACCAATAATATCTCCGAATTTGAAAGAATAAGCCAATTACTGGTTGAAAACTGGGTGCAGTAGTTTTTGTTATTGCGACTGTGGAAAAAATTATACCTTGTATAAGAAACAAGGTATAATTTTTTGGTATAAGTTATGTTTGTTATCAATAACTCTATTATACAACAAAATATTTATTATATCTTGATGTTTGCTATATCTCCTCCAATACTTCGGTACTGAGGATTGATATTTTCTCTTCATTTGTGCTTTTTGCATTCCGGCATAAAGATAATGTTTCCTAAAATATTATTGACTATTATGTGAATAATAATTATAATATATTTAGGAGATGATGATTAAGATAATAACAGCTACAGAATTTAAAAATAAAGTAGGTAAGTTTATTGAGCTTGCAAAAAAGAGGATATTATAATATCTGATATACTTAAAGCTTTTGAGATTAAAACCGATGATTATGAAGATGCGGTTATTATACAGTGTGTAAGCAGAATTGAAGCCGATTATTTATTACAAGAGATATCAAAGTTTTCTTCTCCTCTTGCATCATTGCACCTTTCGAGGACAACTCCATATTGGTCACTGTAATTCTCGGCTTGGATTTTATAAAATGCTTTTGAATAAACAGACCAATCTGTAACAAATGTACTTACCGAGTGTGCAGGAAGAATCGGTTTGATCTTCCTGCCGTCCAGATTGATTGCTACCTGCTGGCTGTCTGGTGACGAATTTTGCACAACCAGTACTATTTTGCCGTCAGGATTCTTATAAGCCACAGCATCGGTGAAGTTTCCATGTAACTCAATCCTATATGCACCGGGCTCTACATAATAACTGAAATGCTTGAATACGTGATACTGTGGGTTATAGTATAATTGCGTTAACAGTTACGATGTTATTAAATTATTCAAAATGTTAAATAATATAAATTTTCTCTTTATTAATATTATAGTATAAATACTATGACTGTTTCTTGTATAGGTTTGATTAAAATATTGTTCTATTTTGATGTTAAAGTTTTGGAAAGACTTTAAAAAACACGTGAATCCTCCAACAAAAAATATTTCATTTTCATTATAAAATATACGATGCACCTGACACAATAACGGATTTTTACCAGAAAGTCGGAATAATTTATTTTTCGAAATAAATAAAGGGAGAAAAAATAAATCATTTGAGAAAGCTTGTTTTTGTGTTCCGGGGCATGCTTGCCCAGCATATGAAGACAGCTGATGCATTTGCCTTTATCTTCATTAACTATCATTTCAAGTATATTTGCAAAAGAGGGAATACGTTTAAGAGGTCTAACTGCTCCTTTATACCACGAATTCATGTACTGTTTATCTCCTTTTCCTAAGATACAAAACATTATATAGTATTAATGTTTAACAGCTAACAATTTGCGGCATCTAAAAAGGGAAGAACCCCATTTTAAAAAAGTTTTTCTCCCATTACATCCCTCTTCCCAAACAAACAAAACCGATACCTGTATCGTGTTAGTTTGTATCATGTACATCAAGTGCATAAAACGATATTACGGTTATTACTCCCACATAAAGGATTTGAATGGTGGGAGGCCTTACATAATACATCATTTCAGCAAAACAAAAATGAAGATATTTATCAAATGCCATATGAAGATGAATATTCTCAACTTACACCATATGAAGACTGAATTATAATAAAAAATGAAGCCTTATTTAATCATGCCTGCATTTTGCTTGTTATGACAATTTAAAACTGATTAAGATAAATAATAAGCTTAAAAAAGTTTTGGTACCATTTCTTCTATCCATAACATACTATAAAATTACATGTATATGGTATTTATGTTTAATTATATCTAAACAATAGATCGGCTTTAAAAAAGCGACTTCCTATCAAA
>CAZANH010000034.1:0-9981 GCA_964486515.1 uncultured Eubacteriales bacterium | reverse complement strand
TATTATTGAAAAAAAACTAATCCTGCTCAAATGTAAAATACCACCTCCACATATATGTATATGCAAAGGAATTGTGTTTCTAACACCATATGTTTTTTTTAATGATTGAAAAGTGTAGCCACATTTAAGAAATGAGATCACTGAATTTTTAAAAAATATTTAAAAAATCAGATTTTTATGATATTCTGTAGATGGTTGTTTTTTTATGACGAATTACAGAAATAAGTCGGAGGAAATCTATGGCAGTTAATATTTATCAGGCAGGGGCATGGCATGAGTTCCATATACATAAGGAACGTTGGATGGGGATGGGCCCCCGTATTGTAATAATACCAGAAAATGATGAGAAACAGAATATAATCAGTAATTTTGCGGAGCTAAGCCAGGATACGGTGTTGACCATACCGGAACTCATTACACGCCATATTAAAAACCGTGGAGGAAAAGGGCTTATTTCATTGCATGTAATGGAATCAATACTGGGTTTAATCATTAACGAAAGCATTGCACCTTACATGAAAATGGAAAAATACAGACAGAGTTACGCAAAGGCCCTTGCCGATTTTATTTACAATTTCAGAAAATCTTCTCTTTCAGGTTTGAAATCGGTTATGACAGAATTTAAAGCGGGAAACCTTTCATTTAAAGAGAAGGATCTCATCAGAATATATGATGAGTATGAAAAAAAGCTTCCACAATACGGTTTTGACCTTAGAAGAGGAATGGAAGAGTTCCTGGACAGCAGTCCTGAAGATATTCGCAAAAACATTGAAATTGATGAATATGAGAACGTAGTTTTTTTGGGGTTTGATTATATTACTCAACTTGAGCATGAGTTTATATACAAAGTTTTTGAATGCATGCCCCGGACAAGTTTTCTTTTATGCCTGGAGAAGAATGCGTCTATCCAGGCGATGTGTATCCGGGAAAGCATTAAAAAACTGCTGGAACGTTCTAAACACATTATTGGTGAACATGAGATACTGCCACTACGGCAGCATGATTTTTTCACTGTGTTGTCAAGAAGTATTTTCAAGCCTGAAGTGGACAAAAACATTGCAGAAAAAATGCAGGAACAGCAGGATAAGATTATAATATTACAGGCGAACAGCCGGTTTAGGGAAATTGTTTCGATAGCAAGAAAAATTATGGAGCTAACCGAAGATGGTGTAACCCTGGATAATATCAGAATTATTGCACCTTCATACCGTCTTTATCTAGAAATAATTGAGGAGGTCTTCCCCGGTTACGGTATTCATTTTATTGCAGAGCAGGGAGTTCCCATACTTCGTTTTCCTCTTGCTGTGCTGATACATAACCTGATTAATCTTGGTATAAGCTCAAACCCTTATCTATTGAAAGAAAAGATTTTATCATCTCCATATATCAGTTTCATAGATAAAGTAGGTCCAGGTGAACTTGAAGCATTTCAGAGGGGTGCCGGTGTTGAACTTCTTTCCGGAGAAAAAATTAAGACATATTTAAAACCGCTCAATTACAGGCTTGATTTCAGATATATTAAAAACATGCTTACGAAGGCCTACCGCAGCGTAAAACCTGATACAGGAACGCCGCAGCTTGAGGTTATAAGGCGTTATATTAATAAACTGTCATGGGAAAACAGCAAAAAGAAAGAAAAACATTTATTAAAATGTTTAATTCAGTCCTACCTGCTGGAGCAAGCTGAAAAGGCTTTATTTCCCTGGCATTCCAGGATGAGTGCCGACAAATTCGCTGAGACATTGCAAAACCTGATAAAGCGTTTTCATGTACTGGATAGTTTGGAGGTTGTAAAAGACAGTGTATCCAGTTCTCCGGATACAAAAGTCAGTGACAGGGACGTTGAGGTTTTGGCGTGTATAAATAAACTGTTGTTGGATATAGGACCGTCCCTGGCTTCCGAGGTTGAATCGGCGAAATCTTTGAAGGAGAAAGTTACCATGGCGGAACTCGCAAGAGTTTTCTTACGTCTTATGGATGAAGCATCCCTGCCTCAGGAGCATTTGGAGGGAGCGGTGAAAAACGTGACTGTACAGAAGGTTGGCCGGGGACAGTACCGTAAATGGGACTATACTTTTATATGCGGCATGGTAGAGGGGGAATTCCCTGCCGAAGAGGAATTTAATTTTCTACAGCCCCAAAAAGAGGGACTGGGCCTTGGACAAACTTATACGAGTGTGGACCACGGCCGCAACCATTTTTATCATCTGATTAGTTCCACGGCTGTAGCACTGTTTGCAAGCCGCCCCCTCGCAGATAATGGCAAAAGATTGCCGCCATCACCTTTTCTGAGTGAAATACAAAAATATACCATAGAAAAAGTATCTGATTCCAGCGTTAAGGAAAATGGGAATGATACCTGCTGTGAAAAGCTGTATAACCTGAGAGAGAAACAGCTTTTCATAGGTAAATATGTGGATTGTTGTTACGACAGGGTTTTGCCTTTACTAAAAGAAATGGAGAATGATAACAGGGAATTCTTGCAAAATATTATGGAAATTATGCGCTTTGACGGTCTAACTTTAAGTTCAAATTTATTTTCAGAGTTTGATGGCCTTTTTTGCAAGGATACATCTTCCTTACAAATAAAAACGTATTTGAAGAAGGATATAGAAAGGATAACGTTTACACCTGAAGTTTTTGAGCGTTATGCAGCTTGTCCGATGCGGTTTTTTCTGGATGACATCTTGCATCTTAATCCGGTAATGGACTATAACCCGGATACTGCAGAGAATGGTATCCTGATACACTCCGTCCTCAAGGAATATACGGATAGAGCATGTGCAGAAAAAGGTGTACCACCTGATGCTCAGGTTATTATCAAAAATCTTATTGAACGGTATCTTAAAGAGCAGGAACAGGAAGGTACTGATGCTTTTCAGGCCCGCTTCACAAGAATGCTTACAGCGGGTATGGACAAACCAGAATCCCAGCGGCCGGGACTGTTTATGTCTTTCCTTGATTATGAAAAAAACGGACCGGATTATCTGACACCGTATTTGCCTGGTATAAAGGGAACTGTTAAGCTGGAAAACGGCCCTGAAATTCATGTCGAGGTAGACAGGGTGGATGTGACAGCAAAAGAGGATTATCTTATCTGTTATCTGTACACTGTAAATAAAGACTGGAATCAAAACAGAATAAAAAGAGGACTGAGTTTTAACCTGCCCCTTGCTGTTTTGTCAGGTATGGAATATGCAGAAGAAAAACATTTGGGGCAATCTGTAGCCGGTGCCGGTTATTATCTTGTGAAAACGGCAAAGTCTATCAGACGGGGCGGTTATTTTGCATTAAAAGATATCAGGACAACCCGACGCGAGGGTACTTCTATACATAATCCTGTTTTTTCAGGCCAGCGTGATGGTTTTTTTGAATATCCGGAATTTTATGATGCCTTGAAAAGAATTCGGAAACATATGGCCCGGCTTTATAGCCTGATGCATGAAGGTGTTTTCCACCTGCCATTGTGTTATGATGAGGAGCAGACCTGCAGCAACTGTATCTTTAACAGGGTTTGCCGTAAAGATCAAATGCTCCTGGAGAAGTTAAGGAACAATATAACACTTAATAACATAAACAGTGAAAAGCTAAATTTTATACGTAACTTATTTTAAAAGGAGTGTAATGAAGATATGCCAGTAAAGTATTATCCTACCCTGCAACAGCACCTCGCGACAGATTACAGGCGTAACCTGGCTGTAACCGCGGGTGCCGGAACAGGAAAGACAGAAGTGTTAACCCGCAGGATTATCAGGATTTTATCACGGGAGAAGCACTACCTGGACAGGCTGCTTGTACTTACATTTACCGACAAGGCAGCGGTGGAAATGAAGGAACGGATTTATGGTGCCATTGAAAATGAACTTTTGGAGACAGGTGAGCAGCATTTTCAAAAACTTAAGGACACCTTTTTCAACAATTGCATCAGTACATTTCACTCGTTCTGTGCTGACCTGCTCCGTGAGTATCCTATTGAAGCAGGTATAGATCCTTATTTCCGCGTTCTGGATGAGACGGAAAAAGTATTTTTTCTGCGTAAAAGCATAAAACGTTCACTGAAAGAACTGGCATCCGATAAAAATAATAAGGATATTCACATACTGAGCGGAGAATTATCACGTTCAGCAATCAGCAATTCCATTTTTGCAATTATCCAAAAGAGGGAAGATATGAGCTCATGGATTGATGGTTTTGCTAAACTTGAACAGCAGAGCTACATGGAACGTTTGGAAAAATATCGGGATTGTATACTGCGTGAGATGTCGTATAAGCTTTATAAAAGCGGGGATCTCAATTTTTACCGAAAAAAACTGGCGGATATGGAGAATAAAATCCCGTGGGATGATTCCGCACTTAACAAAAAAAGGAACGAATTACTGAAATTGCTGCCTTTGCTTGAATATGAACTTGAACCTGCTTCCAGTGAAAGTATTAATTATGACAGAGTACTGAATCTGAAAAAAGAAATTATAAAAAACAGCAGACTATCCAAGGCTCCACAAACGTGGTCCAATGAAGCGTATAACATAATAAAGGAGATTTTCATCCCCATACGATACCTGATTAATTCTTTTGCCATTGAGGATTTTGACATTGCCAAACGCCAGGAAGAGTATGGGTTTGAGATTTTGCAGGCGCTGGCGCGCATTACAGGTTATTGTTTAAGAACTTACCAGGAGGATAAGGCTAATGAAAATTATCTTGATTTTCAGGACCTGCAGCTTAAAGTTCTAAACCTTTTTTCCGAAGAAAAATACCGCCATATTCCGGATGAACTCAGAAAACGGTTTCTCTTTATCATGGTAGATGAGTTTCAGGATACTAACGGTATTCAGTGGCAGATTATTAAAAAAATAGCTGCAGATCAGACAGAAAGTATTATTAACCCAAGGCTTTTCATTGTGGGGGATGAAAAACAAGCCATCTATTCTTTTAGAGGAGGTGATGTCACCCTCTTTTCCAGAGTGAGGAAGGAGTTAAAAAAAGCCAATCGTATAGGGGGGCATGACCTGCAGCCGTTTGATCTGATTCTTGAAGGACAGAAGGATTATACGGTTGAATACAGGGAAAATACTGATGAAATTAGTACTTCTAAAACCGGAGAAATTGTTTTTGTTGACAATTTTCGTTCAGCGGCTGTTCCAATAAACTTTTTCAATATGTTTTTTCACGACCTTTTATCCCGTAAAGTCTATGAGGAATATGATGCCAGGCCTCAGCGGCTTGTGTGTGCGGGAAATAAAACAGAGGGAAGTGTTGAGCTGATGCTGGTTGACAAAGGAAGCCCTGAAGATAGAGAAACTATTAATTTAAGTGACCATTACAAGGAAGCATTGATGATTGTAGAAAAAATCAAGGAGGTTTTTCTAGGAGAAGGGGAAAAATACCGGCGTGTCCGTGAATATGCCAAAAAAGGGCAGCCAAGCATAGCTATTCTATTAAACCGCAGAACAATGATCAAAACATATGAAGATGCTCTAAGGATGAATCGGATTGACTTCACAGTAGTACGGGGCAGAGGGTTTTTCCAGCGTCAGGAGATTGTAGATATGGGAAATCTGTTGTCCTTTTTGGTAAACCCGGAGGATAACCTGTCATTGGTCGGCTTTTTGCGTTCACCGGCAGGACACCTTTCCGACGAGGGTATATTTTTGCTGTCAAAAACAGATGAAAAAGAAAGCCTGTTTGAACAACTGATTTCGATAGCCCAAACAGATAAAAGCACTGCAGAGCAGATGTTCTCACCAAGAGATTACCGGGCTATTGTAAATGCTGCAACTTCCCTTCAAAAATGGATGAGGCTTGCGGGACATTTGCCGCTGCCGGAATTGCTAAGTACAATACTTAATGAGGGAGGTTATTATGTAAGCCTGTGCCGGGGTACCCGGGGAGAGCAGGCGGTATCCAACATAGAAAAGCTTTTGGATAGTGCACGTATTATGAGTATTGAGGAAAACGGCGACCTGGCTGATTTCAGTGAATGGCTAAACAACCGCATTGATTATATTGATGAGGAAGGAGAGGCAGATGTCGATATCAGCCTTGGGGGAGCGGTACAAATTATGACTGTGCACCAGGCTAAGGGTCTGGAATTTCCCATGGTATTTGTACCGGATATAGGAGCATTTTTTAATCTGGGAGAACGTGATTTGCTGCACGCAGGAAATGTACCATATGCCATGAGTGTTGGTGAAACGGGTATAAACCGAAAGGAATTGCCGGAAATCGGCATTAATGCACCAAACCCCGAAAATGAATGGGAAAATGAACCTTTACTTATAAAACGTATTATAAAAAAACGGATGCGGGACGAACTTATTGCCGAGAAAAAGCGTCTGTTTTACGTAGCTGCCACCAGGGCAATGGATCACCTGGTACTGGTTGGCCACTCGGATTTTAATAATGATACGGTAATTCAGAGGATATTTTATTCACCACTGGATGAACTTATAAATTGGATGGACTGGCTCAATAAGATAGTTGGATTATCCATTCAAGTGAATTCCCTGCATGGTACAGTAAAATATGAAAACGAAGCAGGAACCCCAATGGAGATTCCATACCGTATGTTTTCATCCAAAGATGCGAGGTTTGGCTCAGAAGCTGAATACAGGACCGAATTTCAGCACTCATCAAGCCATTTTGAAAATATCTTCAGATCAAAAGATTACTCCTTGACAAATCCGGAGCAATAAACTATTATAAATATGAAAAATGCAAATATAATTGCAATAATAACATAAAAAATGAGGTAAAGCAAATTGAAGCGATTAATACAAAAAGATTTAGTTAAATGGAAAAATCGAGCAGACAGAAAACCATTAATTCTTAAGGGAGTTCGTCAATGCGGTAAGACCTATATATTAAATCAGTTTGGTAAGGAACATTATATGGATGTAGCTTATTTTAATTTTGAAGGGAATCCGGCTTTAGCAGAAAGATTTGAGCAGGATTTGGATCCAAATAGAATTATTATGGAACTAGGTGTTTTGGTTGGAAAGCGAATAAAACCTGAAACAACTCTTATTATTTTTGATGAAGTTCAGTTTTGTAATAAGGCATTAACTTCATTAAAATATTTTTATGAACAAATCCCAGAATACCATATTGTTTGTGCGGGATCGCTGCTAGGCATTGCTCTTTCAAAGCCATTGTCTTTCCCTGTTGGAAAAGTAGATTTTTTAACACTTTATCCAATGAGTTTTTTTGAATTTGTACTTGCAAATAATGAGCAAATGCTGCTTGAATATATTGAAAATTTAAATATTGACACACCTGTTCCACAGATGTTTGCTGAAAAGATGACAACTTTGTTAAAGACTTATTATGTCACAGGCGGAATGCCGGAAGCAGTAGCAAAGTGGATTGAAACAAAGGATGTATCTGAAGTGGAGAGAATACAGGATACAATTATAAATTCATATGAATTGGATTTTGCCAAGCATGCACCGGCAACAGATTTTCCTAAGCTATCATTAATATGGAATAGTATTCCTGAACAATTGGCAAAAGAAAACAAGAAATTTATATATGGTCATGTAAAGCGGGGTGCAAGGGCAAAAGATCTTGAAGATGCAATGCAGTGGCTCATCAGTGCAGGTATGGTATATAAGATATGTAAAATTGAAAAACCATCTATACCTTTATCAGCTTATTCTAATTCTAATTATTTCAAGTTATATATGTCTGATACAGGTCTGCTGAGAAGAACAGGAAGATTGCCTGCATCATCAATATGGGAAGGTTCTCCTCTATATGCAGAGTTTAAAGGTGCTATAGCAGAAAACTATGTTTTATGTGAACTCGTTTATTTAAATGGAGGGATGACTTTTTATTGGAAATCGGGAAATACTGCTGAGGTTGATTATATTACTCAATTTGATGAAAAAATTGTACCTATAGAAGTGAAGGCAGAAATTAATGTAAAATCACGTAGTTTAAAAGTGTATAGAGAAAAATATTTGCCGGAGGTTTCTGTTAGAACTTCTATGCTTAATTTAAAAAATGATGAAGGATTATTGAATATTCCACTTTATATGTTTTGGACAATAGAAAAATTAATAAAATATAGATGAAAAAACTATAATGTACGGATTGCTTGAGTGAAATCTTTGCGGTTCCTCTGAATGCAGTGTTTTTGATTTAACTCTTAACTCCTGCTGCAATAATGGACAAAAGCTTTCCTTTTGGTAGAATTATATTGGCTGTCAGGAATAATAATAATGAGGGTAACGATGCTAAAAAGCCATAAAGGCTTATAATACCATATGCAGAAGCTCTTTCAGATGAATCATTTATTGTCTGTATTCCAATTTGTAACTGTCTGAAGATTAAAACAGGCGAAATATTTTGATTATTAAGATAGAGTAGCGGGGGTATTACGTTACCATAATTTACAGCAGCTTGAATCAGTAACAAACCCGTCATGGCAAATAAAACAGACTTGATTGTAACTCGATTTTCAGAGTTAAGCAAAGCGACCATTGCCCATACGGCTACTGAAGAAAAAAGTGTAGCCAGAATAATGGCATATACGGTATTAAATGCACCAATGCTTCTTATTAACAAATAATCGAAAAAATTAACAGGACGTACCGTCAGGATGGTGATAATAACCAATATAATACCGGCTGCCAATCTAAGCATTTTGTGATTACTGATAAATGCTCCGCTCATAATCGCTGCAAGTACAGTAGCAATTAAGGCTGAAATAATGGATAAGACCAAATAGACAAATATTGAGTAACCTATGTTCAAGGATGTGTCAGACAATTTTGTATCAAAAGATATATCTTTTACGATATAAGGCAGAAAATAAATAACTGCAAATACTGCAACAGCAATTACGGAGGATATTATCTTACTACTGATTTTTTCTTGAGCGCTATCTTTTTTTTCTCCTTTAAAAATACTGGAGAATAAAAGCCAAATCGGTATAAACATAAATATAACAGATAATACAGTAATTATTGTCTGAATAAGTCCCATGGCATTTGAACCCATCTCCATACTCATAAAAGACCTTCTATAAACATAAGTATCTGCTATATCCATACTCTCATAGACCATAGGATTATACATCGCGCTGGTCAGGGAATAAAAACCGTTTGCAATAAAAGCCAGTGAAGATAATGAAAACAAACCTGATGCCTTGAGTGGGATCAAATTATTTTTATCTACATAAATTTCATTTAAAATATATATAGCAATGATTGGAATCCCGGCATATTTTACTGCACAGAATAAAGGATGCAGGAATCTCATTAATTCAGGATTTGTAAAGACAGATGTACCGAATAAATTAATAAGCCAGCTGCTGTAAATTTGTGATGGCATGAATACAGGCAGAGCACAGAATATCGCAGCAATTTCCTTTAATCTTCTGGGTAAGGCAATGATTATGTAACCGATTGTCACAGCGATAGAAAAGAAGAACAAAGAAAAAAGAATATTAAATAACAGAGTATTTTGTATTATTCTGATGAAAGAAATAGAGTTAACCAATTCCTTTATGTTCTCAAGGCCAACCCAAGGGGAGCCCCAGATCCCTTTTATAATACTATATGCCTTAAGGTTCATAATCAACTCCATTACAAATTTCATAATAGAAATAAACAGAACAATAAGAAGTACCACAAACGAAATAATCACAAAATACTTTTTGTGGCTTTTCACCATAGTATTTTGTAATCTGTTTTCATGTTTTGCATTTATCATATTTACCCCCCAATTTTATTAATAAACCCGGAACCATATCCATATCATATACTTGATTCACCCTTGCTGTCCCGTAAAGGAGTCTTGACAGGGAATATTATACACAATTTTGATTTAAAAAGAAAGTAGTAATATTAATATCGTGTAGTATTAATATTAAATATGTTACCATTCACAGCATTCACAGCCCCCTCTTAGCTTGAAGAATATTTTCCTGAAATGAACGCTACAAGTTCAAGTGGCTGTAAGTTCAGCCTTACATGT
>CAZANH010000033.1:0-2323 GCA_964486515.1 uncultured Eubacteriales bacterium | reverse complement strand
TGGGAACCTGATAAAAAAGGAAATCAGGCATTTGAGAGCAATAATAATTACAGAGTCCGTATTGTATGCAGCAATAGCAATCACAATAGTTGCTACATTTCACTATATAGGTGAGGTTATAGGAAAATTGCCTGAAGAATTTTTTGAAATTTTGGCCAAATTCAACATAGCAAGGGATATTATGGCTTTGTTTGAGGATTATTCAATTTATATTTGGTCGCAGTGGAATGGGAAAAACCTGTTTCAAATTGCCGCTGTTTTTGTTGTTATTATGGCAGCGGTTCAATTTGCGGGAGAGGTTGGGAAAAAGACAATTGGTTTTTATCTTAGCAGGCCTATTACAAGAATACAGGGTTATATGGCAAAAATAACAACGGGAGTTTTGATAAATTTTCTTGTTGCCTTTACAGGTACGTTAATTCTTGTAATAGCATCCTTAATAGCCGGATATCAGGCTGATTGGGGTAAAATAGCAGGAGCGTTTATCCTTACAGTTATATGGACAACATTTTATTATCTTTTTGCCTGTATTATTTCAATACGAAGCAGTGAAATAATTGCTGCGGGTTTGCTGTCGGCGCTTGCAGGTATTATTCTATCGGTGCCGGGACTTTTTGCGGCCAGCCGCCAGTTTTCATTATTTTATCAGATAAGGGCTACTTATTATTTTACAACAGGGGATGCTTTCCTGCAGTCGCTTGTGGCAGGTTTGGTTTTATGCTGCTTTGCTGTCCTGGCAGGCAGAAAAATATTTGATAAAAGGGATTATTGAAATAATATAAAATAATGTAATGACGAGAGGAGGTGTAAAAATAAATGCTTATAACAACTACGGATCTCAAAGTAGATTATGAAGTACTCGGTATTGTTAAAGGAAACAGGGTTAAAGCTGCACATGTAGGGCGAGACATTATGGCTGCCTTTAAAAACCTGGTGGGAGGTGAAGTAAAGGAATATGCAGACCTTTTAACAAGTGTAAGGGATTCTGCGATGGAGGATATGGTTAAAGAAGCTAATTCCATCGGAGCAAATGCCATTGTAGGAGTTCGTTTTTCTTCTTCCCAGATTGCATCCGGAATGGCAGAAATACTTGTAACCGGAACAGCAGTGAAGATATGAGATATTGATCTGATAGTGAAGAAAGGTATGGCAATAAGAGCGTTTATGTTTTACTTACCTTTATGCCATACCTTGTGCTTCATTGCAACCCATTTACACCAATATAGAAGGTGTACTTGATAAACTGTATATTTAAGTGCTATAATACTATTGTGCTGTGAACACGTGTACAAATTATACAGGAAGGCTGATATGATGGCTGACAGGAATGATGTGGCAAAAAAAGCCGGTGTATCCGGTGCTACCGTATCAAGGGTTTTCAATAACCCTGGCTTCGTGTTGCCTGAAACCAGGGAAAGGGTACTTGCTGCAGCAAAAGAATTAAACTATCATCCAAATCTTATAGCAAGTAATTTTGTGAGGAAAAAGAGCGGCAATATAGGTGTTGTAATACCACACATGAAAAATGTCCATATTTTCTCCGTATACTATTTTTCAGAACTTTTAAGCGGTATAGGAGAAGCTCTTGTTGAGAATGGTTATGACCTTGTATTGTTTTTCCATAAAGCAGGAGGAAATGATCCGTCAGCTTACAAAAGTTACTTTGAAGGAGGAAAAATCGACGGATGCATCCTTCTTGGTACCCTGAGGAATGAACCTGCAATATATGAACTTTACAGGGAGGGTTATATGTTTTGCCTTTTAAATAATTATATTGAAGGGCTTGATATAAGTTTTGCCGATATTGACAATGTATCAGGAAGTTTTGATGCTGCAGGCCATTTGATAAAAATGGGACACAGAAAAATAGCCTTTCTTAACGGACCATTAAGTTATATGAACAGCGTTGACAGGGAAAAGGGTTTTAAAAAAGCATTGATAGAAAATAAGATACCGGTTAATCCGGATTATATGTTTGAAGGGAATTACGGACGTAAAAGCGGTTATGAGGAAGCCTCAAAAATTTTTAAACTTAAGGATAAGCCTACGGCAACTGTTGTTTCAAATGACTTGATGGCTTCAGGTTTTATCAAAGGATTAAACGGGAGAGGGTTGAAGGTACCGCAGGATATGTCTGTTACGGGATATGATGATTCTTATATGGCAGTAATAGTTGAACCACATCTCACAACTGTCAGAGTTCCATTTTATGAATTGGGTAAACGGTGTGCGTCTGAGTTTGTAAAAAGGGTTAAAGGGGAAAGCAGGGAAGCATTTAAAATTTTAATAAAACCTGAACTTGTCATACGTGAATCAACAAAAA
>CAZANH010000032.1:0-14618 GCA_964486515.1 uncultured Eubacteriales bacterium | reverse complement strand
ATGGTGGGGTAATATGGAAATAGACGGAGTGTTTATACAGGGCTTTGAAGGTCAAATCAGCAAACTGAGAGTTATATCGGACAGTCATGCCACGCCCCGGGGATTGAGAGTGGGAGACACATGGGAGACTTTATTGAGCCTTTACGGTGAGCCGGATAAAGGCTTCAGGGAGGATAAAAGCCTTATATATTACCTGTCAGAAAGCAGGGATAAGCCAGGATACCTGTACACCCCCCGTATGAACATTGAACTTGATGAACAGGAAAAGGTCAAATACTTTGAGTTTGTTCAGTTGTTTGCTGATTAAAACGCTGGAAGATGGAACAGATATTACACAGAAAAAAATCGTACCCACAATGTTGACATTTTTATGTGCTTCAAGTATTATAATGTTATGAAAACGGTTTTATACAACAACTGAAAGGAAGCAATACAACCTATAATGGACAAGAAAAAGCCTGTTACCATATATGACATATCTTCTGGGATAATTATTCAGAAAGCAGCGGATACATGACAGGATTGAGATTGGCAGGAATGAGAGACAGACCAGCTGCGGAATGTGCTGCCAATGATCTTCTGGCATTTGGCTTTGAAGTGATTTTTTTGCAAAACATAAAATCGGTTTCATAAGACTTTAGGTAAAAAATAAAATATATTGGGGGAATTCAAAATGGCAAGTTATTTGCTTGGAATTGATTATGGAACGGGCGGGGCAAAAGCGTGCATTACGGATGATGAGGCTAATGTCTTAAGCTATGCTTTCAGGGAGTATCCTATCTATACCGACAAACCAGGTTGGTCGGAACATGATGCCCTCCTGTATTGGGATACGGCCTGTCAGATTATAAACGAATGTATAGAAAAAGCAGGTGTGGATCCTGGGAAAATTAAGTGCATCGGTACATCCTCGGCTCTTCCTTCCATGGTCATGGTCGATGCGGACAATGAACCTGTCGCACGTGCGTACAACCTGATGGACCGGCGTGCGACAAAGGAAGTGCAGTGGATCAAGGATGAAATCGGAGAAGACAGGATATTTGAAATAACAGGCAACAGGCTCGATGACCATCCCCTGATTGTCAATCTCCTATGGGAGAAGAACAACAGGCCGGATATCTATTCAAAGATTTCAAAAGCATTGACAATAGACGGATTCATACGGCTCAAGCTTACGGGAAAACCTTCAATGAACTATTCTGCAGGAGCGTTTTACGGTGTGGCCTATAATATTGTCAACAGGACTATTGACAGATCAATAATGGATCGTGTCGCAATAGACAAAAGTCTTATTCCTGACGCATTTTCATCTGAAGAGATAATAGGTGAAGTGACAGAGGAAGCGGCACGGAGTACAGGCCTGGCTTCGGGTACACTTGTAGCGGCCGGCCAAGTGGATTGCAATGCCGGCTGGTTAGGAGGAGGAGCGGTTGAGGAGGGGGACATCCAAATGAACCTGGGCACCTGCGGCAATTTCGGCATTATCCACAAGGATACGCATTTTCACAAAAGCATGATAACTTGTGCGTATACGGTAGATTCAAAAAGCACATACATAACCATTCCTACAACCACCACCGGCGGGCAGCTCCTGAGGTACGCCAGGGACAATTTTTCACAAGCGGAAACGGAGGTTGAGCGGCTTGCCGGTATAAACTCCTATCAACTTCTGGACATGGAGGCGGAAAAAGTTAAGCCGGGAAGTGAAGGGCTGATAATGCTGCCGTATTTGATGGGTGAAAGGACCCCTATATGGGATGTATATGCAAGAGGGGTTGTCTTCGGTTTGTCCCTGTCCCATACAAAGGCACACCTTGTAAGGGCGATGATGGAGTCGGTGGCATATGCCCTGTACGATTCCTTCCGTATCATTAAAGACACGGGCAGAAAAATAAATTATCCGATGGTGCTGAATGAAGGAGGTGCAAGAAGCAGGATATGGAGAAGAATAATTACCGATGTGTTTAATGTTCCAACGGTCCTCGTGAAAAGCAGGGTTGGAGCGCCATTCGGAGATGCCGTGCTTGCGGGTGTGGCTTCAGGCGTATTCAAGGATTTTTCCATAGCCAGAGAGAAGACTGATTATATAGACCTGATGGAGCCGGATAAAGCTACGCATGAGCTTTATATGGACTATTTCCGTGTATACAGGAACCTGTACAGCCACGTAAAGACAGATTTCAGGGATCTTGCAAAAATAAGGGAGAAATATTGACAGCATGGGCTGAAACTGATATGAATAGCTCCCTCAGTATGGGATTGAATCTGCCACTGAAGTAAAAACAGGTTTATCCCCAGCTTATAGGAGACAGGAGGCTTGAGGAGTATTTGATAAAGTGTTAGGATCAAGAAAGGAGCTGAGTATATGGAATTATATGATCATCTGTTAAAAAGAGAGGAAGAAGGAAAGATTATACGCACCGGACTTGTAGGGTGCGGCCAGATGGGATCAGGGCTGCTGCACGTAACAAATAAAATGAAAGGCCTTGAGACATTTGCAGTCTCGGATATTGATATAAATAGGCCGTTGAAAGTATTACGTGAACTGGGAATACCCGAAGAACGTATATGTATTACAAACAAGCTTTCGGAAGCCGAGGATGCGGTAAGCTCA
Source organism: uncultured Eubacteriales bacterium (assembly GCA_964486515.1). Lineage (GTDB taxonomy): Bacteria > Bacillota > Clostridia > Acetivibrionales > CAZANH01 > CAZANH01. The sequence continues at coordinate 12,004 of CAZANH010000032.1, read as the reverse complement.
AACAAGTATCTTGTCACCGAGGATGCATTGCTTCTTGCGCAGATGGACAGCCTTGACGTGGTGATCGAAGCTACAGGAATAACAGATATAGGAGCCAGGGTGGCATGGACGGGAATAACAAACGGCAACAACACAGTCATGCTGAACGTGGAAACAGATGTGACCGTCGGGGTGATTCTCGATAGGCTTGCCCGGAAGGCCGGCTGTATATATACCGTAGCTTCAGGTGATGAACCCGCAGTATGTAAAATGCTGTTCGATTTTTCGAAGTCAATAGGGTTTGATGTGGTCAGCCTTGGAAAGGGCAAGAACAACCCGCTTGACTATGATGCAAATCCGGAAACCTGCAGGGAGGAGGCCCTGAGTAAAGGCATGAATCCCAGGATGCTGGCATCCTTCAAAGACGGCACAAAAACAATGGTAGAAATGGCAGCCGTCTCGAATGCAACAGGTCTTGTTCCTGATGTGCCTGGCATGCATGGTCCCAAGGCGGAGATTGATGATTTGAACAAGGTATTCATACCCGAACAGGACGGTGGAATACTTAAAAAGAGCGGTTGTGTGGATTATACAACGGGGAGGGTAGCTCCCGGGGTATATGCTGTGGTGAAAAGTGATGATCCGAGGATCATAAGCGACATGAAATTCGTGTCAATGGGTCCGGGCCCGTACTTCACCTTCTTCAGGCCGTATCATCTGTGCAATATCGAAACACCGTTGGCAGCAGCCGAGGCGGTAATATACCACGAAACCACCGTAACCGCCCGCACAATGCATTCGGAGGTTGTATCAATGGCAAAAAGAAACCTCAGGCAGGGGGAGACAATTGGGGGAATAGGCAGTGCGGATATATTCAACAGGATTTACATATATGAAGAGGCCCGTGAGAAAAAGGCCATACCAATGGGAATAGCACCGGGAGGAAAGGTGCTCAGGGACATATCAAAAGGCCAGATGCTGACGGAGGAGAATTTCGCGCCGGATTCCTCCTCATTCATATACAAACTCAGGGCAATGCAGAATGAAATGTTTGCAAACAGCAGGTAAAAGAATATTAAATGGAGAGTGGACATAAAAATATACTTACAAATTAAAGGAGATGATGTTATGTCAGCAAAATGGTATGAAAGATCACTTAGGCGGGTTCTTTTGGATTTTCATATTCCGTTGACATTCCTATGTGTTTCAGATAATATAATAATATAAAAACGATTTTATACAACAACTGAAAGGAAGTAACACAACCTATAATGAACAAGAAAAAGCCCGTTACCATATATGATATAGCAAAGGCTGCACAAGTTACACCCGGGACAGTGTCAAGGACAATCAATAATGTGGGGTATATAAAGAAGGAAACAAGAGATAAGATTGAGAAGGTGATGAAGGAGAAGCAGTTCATTCCAAACAGGGCTGCAAGAACCTTGAGAACAAAAAAGACCGGCCTTGTATTACTGGCTATACCTGATATGGACAACCCGTTTTACTTCGATTTGATAAAGGCTGTCCAGGATGTCGTAAAATACAACGGATGTTCCCTGGTACTGTATTATACTGAGGGAAAAGAGGATGAAGAGATAAAAGCCCTTAAAATGATGCATGAAAACTTTGCGGACGGCATGATACTTATCAACTTTCATTTTACCGACGAATACAGGATAGAGATGCAAAAGATTCACAGCCCGCTGGTTTTGAGCGGTATTTGCGATATGGGCATAGTTGGAGGGAAGGAAGATACATTTGAACTCAGTTCCGTGAGTATTGTACAGTCGGAGATAGGAAGAAGGGCTGCCGAACTGGTTTTTGAAAGATTGGACGGTAACCGGCAGGAAAAATCAACCAGGATCATATTAAGACCGAGAGTGGTAATAAGGGAGAGCAGTGTATTGGCTATGAAGTGATTTTTTTGCAAAACATAAAATCGGTTTCATATTTTTATGCAGAATAATATTTAAGAGGGGGTATTTAAATGAGTTGTTTTGACCACTGACGATGTGCGGGGCAGGATCAAAATGTACGTTGGTGAAGGTGAGTTTACCGACGATCCGGCTGACACAATGGGTGGAGTGGCGGTTCTGAGAGTGCCCGGTCTTCAGAAGCTGTTAAAGTATTTGTGTGAAAACGGCTTTGAGCATCATGTTGCAATGAGCCGTTCAAATTCGGCGGCAGTGCTTGAAGAGGCCTTGGGTAAATATCTTGGCTGGGAAGTATACAGGCATGGCGTAAAAGCTGAGGCCAGGCAATAGGGACTGGAGACCGGAAAATCCTGAACGTGATGGAAAAACAAAATATATGAAATTACATGAAAAGGTGGGGGACACCATGTCTGAATTAATGAAAGCAATGGTTATAAGAGCACCGGGTGAATACTGTGTCGAAAAGGTAAAAAAACCTCAATGTCCTGAAAAGGGGATACTCCTCAGGGTATTGGCCTGCGGGCTGTGCGGCTCGGATCTCAGAACCCTTAAAAGCGGACACCGTAACATTGTATTACCATGGATAATTGGTCATGAGATTGCAGGACTGGTTGTGGAAACAGGCAGTGAGTACAGAGAAAGATTTAAAGCAGGTGACAGGCTGGCAGTGGCTCCCATGGTTTACTGCGGAACCTGTAATTTCTGTATCGGAGGCAGGTTTGAGCTTTGCGAAAATCCAAGGGAAATCGCCCAACACTGGTCAGGAGGCTTTGCCGAGTATATCGCCGTTCCTGAGGAGGCATTGGCGCACGGAACCATTCAGCCGGTTCCGGACGGCCTTGACCCCATAATTGCCGCTGTTGCCGAACCTGCTTCGTCCTGTTTGAATGCCCAGGAAAAAGGTGCGGTCGGACTTGGAGATACCGTGGTAATTATCGGAAGTGGACCGATAGGTTGTATCCACACAAGTATTGCGAAGGCCCGCGGAGCGTCAAAGGTAATAATTTCCGATATCTTTGATGAAAGACTTGAGATGTGTGAACCTTTTGGACCCGACCTGGCAATCAATGCTTCAAGGGTGAATCTTGTAGAAGAAATAAAAAGGGTTACCGGGGGGAAAGGCGCCGATGTAGTAATAACGGCAAATCCGGTTCCGGAGACCCAGGTCCAGGCGATTGAAATGGCAAGGAAGGGCGGCAGGGTATTGTTATTTGGCGGTTTACCCCATGGCAGGAGTAAACCGGGCATCGACACGAACCTGGTCCATTATAAGGGGCTTTCTGTGATAGGAACTACAACCTTTGCTCCTAGACACCACTTATTGGCCATTTCCATGATGAATGAAGGGAGAATACCGGGAGACAGGCTGGTAACACACGTGATGCCCCTTACCGAGTTTAAAAAGGGTGTGGAGCTTGCTTCGGCGGGTAAGGCATTGAAAGTTGTATTCATTCCATGATGCGGTATAAGGTGGGAAAGAAAAAACGTGTTTAAGCTAATATGCATGGAATAAAAAAACACACAAAACACATATAGAAAATATGCAAATCGGAGGTTGAAATGAAGAAGAGGATATTTGAGAATGCATGTGCCATGTGGAACTTTAATGCAAGGCAGCTTGAATCATTGGCGAAGAAGCTGGATCCTGACGCTTATGAGGCTGTATTTCAGGCGATTCTTAACTGTAAAGGCAAAATTGCAACCATGGGAATGGGTACTTCTTCGGTTGCCGCCAGGAAAATTGCACACATGCTCTGTGTTGCCAACGTACCGTCATTCTTCGTATCGGCGGGGGATGCCGCTCACGGAGCATTCGGGGCGGTACAGGAGGGCGATTTGCTGATAGTCCTGTCCAGGGGCGGTAACACGGAGGAGCTTGTAAATCTGATCGGATCGATTAAAGGTAAGGGCGTCAAACTTATCGCTGTTACGCAAAACATCGATTCAAAATTGGCTAAGGCTGCAGATATTGTCCTGAGACTGGAAATTGAGGAGTCAGACTGCAGACATATGCTGCCTACAGCAAGCATTGTAGCTATAATATCAATTTTTGATGCTATTGCGGATGAACTGACAAAACACCCCCAGTTTACTGAAGAAGCGTTTTATTACAACCATAATCACGGCGCTGTAGGTGCTTTATTAAAAGAAGGACTTGAAAAGAAGGAGGAGAAGTGAAAATGAAAATAAGCCAGTGGAATGTCCTGGAACTTGAATTCAAATCGGAAGTATTTTACGGTAGGTCCTGTTGTATGGAACCTGGAAAGGATCAACACGGACTATTTTAAAACACTGGATCAACTGGTGGATATTGCGGCAAAAAACGGAATGTTCATGGCAGGAGTGGTTTTATGGTGCTAAGCTTTGCATAATGGAGTGGCGTATCGTATTTGTCTATTAGTACAATGACCTTCTTGTTATAATAACTATTTAAATATTCAGAAAGATCTGTTATCGCTGAAGTATATTCAATGGATAATCCTTTCTGATTTAAAATGTTTTTGAATTTATCCCTTTGTCCCTGATGTTTGATTATATTTGTATCCAACAAGTATTCATGTCGTCTGTATTCTCGTGATATCTCCTCCATAAATAAGTATTCAGCATCTCTCCAATTATTTGCCTTAATCTTTTTAAAAGAAAAATTTACAACAGGATATTTCCCAAGATGCTTTTGTACCAATTCCTTGTCCTCAATTATTTTCAGCCCTTCAAAAAGATATGAATAATCCGTATTCTCTTTATCTATTTTTCTGCATTCGGGGATTTCTAAAAAGCATTTCAACATACTGAAATTTAATGTTTTACCAAAACGTCGTGGACGTGTAAAGAGGATAACCTTACTGAGATTTTGTATAACTTCACAGATAAGCAATGTTTTATCAACAAAATAACCATTCTTTGTTATTAATTCTTTAAAGTTATCTATACCAATCGGTATTTGCTTTAATCCTTTATTCATATAAAACCTCCGTTTATAAAACTATGTATTATATCCTTTAAAAATATGGATTACAAGAAAGAGTTTTTTACAGCCCCCCTTATTTCCGCCTTAAAGCTATATATTATCCATACCATTGGGATGATTAAACAGCAAATTGTGAATAAAAATTATAGGTGAAGATGAATTCAAAGCGATGATTTAAGTTTCCCGATTCCTATTTCAATCCTCTTGATAGATTCTTCCTTGCCCAGGATTTCCGCTATTTCGGTTGCTCCCCCGGGAGTAACGGTTTTTCCCGACAATGCGATGCGCAAGGGCCAAAACATTTGGCTGTTTTTAATGCCGAGTTCCTTCACAACTTCTATAAGTTTCCCGTAAATATATTCGTTATGCCAGCTTGTTATATCTTTAAGTACCGGTAATGAGGCTTCCAGGCTTTGAAGAGAATTTTCCAATGTGGTCTTTGATTTTTTATGTATATATATTTCCACTTCATATTCGGGAAGACCAGCAAAAAAATCTATTTTTTCAGGTATTTCAGTCAGCACATTGATTCTTCCCTGAAGAAGACCGCTTATATTTTCAATATCAAACCTGTCGTTTTTGAATTGTTTTTCATAATACGGCAAAGCAAACCTGTGAAATTCTTCAAAAGGAAGGTTACGCAAATACTCTTTGTTCATCCATTTAAGCTTCTCGATATCAAAAACTGCAGGTGATTTACTGATGCCGCTTATATTGAAATTCCTTACAAGTTCCCTGAGAGTGAAAAATTCCCTGTTTTCGCTTGGGCTCCATCCAAGAAGTGCTACATAGTTTACAACTGCTTCTGCAAGGAACCCCATTGACAAGAGGTCCTCGAAGGAAGGATCGCCTTCACGTTTGCTGAGCTTTTTACCTGAGGGTTTTAAAATATGCGGTACATGTATATATACGGGTACATCCCAGCCGTATGCTCCATAGAGAAGTATGTGTTTGGGGGCTGAAGAAAGATATTCGCTTCCTCTGACAACATGTGTAACCTTCATGAGATGATCGTCTATAACATTGGCAAAGTTGTAAGTGGGAAGGCCGTCTGATTTTATCAGTATCTGATCTTCGAGAGTGGAGTTATCGACTGTTATTGCACCAAAAACAGTATCCTTGAATGTGGTGGTTCCGGTCTGCGGCATTTTCTGGCGTATCACATGGGGTTCCCCGTTATCAAGTTTCTTTTGTACTTCATCTTTATCAAGCCCGAGGCAATGGCGGTCATACAAATAGGAACCGTCAGGCTTTCCTGATTGTTTCCTCAGCATATCGAGCCTTTCCTTGCTGCAAAAACAATAATAGGCATGGCCCAGTTCAATAAGTTTTTCCGCATATGCAAGGTATATATGTTTTCTGTCACTCTGTATGTAAGGGCCGAAATTTCCACCCTGACCGGGGCCCTCATCATATGAAAGGCCGGCAAGCTTGAGTGTATTATATATTATGTCAACTGAACCTTCTACATACCTTTCCTGGTCAGTATCTTCAACACGGAGTATAAATACCCCGTTTTTTGCCTTTGCTATCAAATAAGCGTATAAAGCTGTCCTTAGATTGCCTATGTGCATATACCCCGTGGGGCTTGGTGCAAAACGTGTCCTTACTTTTAATGCCATATTTTACTCTCCCAACTCTTAACATCTTTTACCTTATATAGATTATATTATTTAATATATTTTGAGTCAAGTAAAAAAGAAAATTTTGTGAGAACAAAAATCTCCAAAAAAGCTTAAAAATATACATACATTTATTTTGTGCGTGGTGTATAATTATTTTAATATTGTACTTATAGGGGGATTATTAGTGCACCTTAATGAAGCGACAGACAGGATAGCAAAGCTTGATTATGCGCTTATGAAAAAAGCCCAGGAACGTCTGAACGGGTTGACCAAACCGATAGGAAGCCTTGGAAAACTTGAAGATATGGTTGTACGTATAGTTGGTATAACGGAGAAACTTATTCCTGATGTGAATAAAAAGGCTGTTGTTATAATGTGTTCGGATAACGGTGTTGTTGAAGAAGGGGTGACACAGGCTCCAAAAGAAATAACTGCAAGTGTTGCAAGAAACTTTATGAAAGGTATTACAGGAATAAATGTTTTTTCAAAGCATGCCGGAGCTGAAATTTTTGTTGTGGATATTGGTATTGATGATGATATTAACTGTAACGGCATCATTGATAAAAAAATCAGAAAGGGCACCTGCAATATTGCAAAAAAACCGGCCATGACCAGAGAGGAGGCTGTATGTGCAATTGAAACCGGAATATCCATCGTAGGGGATTTGAAGGGGCAAGGGTTCAATCTTCTTGGAACGGGAGAGATGGGTATAGGAAATACTACAACAAGCAGTGCGGTTTCTTCCGTACTTACGGGTGAAAAACCGGAAACCATGGTTGGGAGGGGAGCCGGCCTTACTTCCGAAGGATTGAAGCGAAAGGTAGCAGTTGTAAAAAAGGCTATAGAAATAAATAGCCCGGACAGAAGCGATGCCGTTGACGTGCTTGCAAAACTTGGAGGATTTGATATTGCAGGTTTGGCAGGATGTTTTATAGGGGCAGCCGTATACAGGATACCAATTCTGATTGACGGTTTTATTTCTGCGACAGCAGCATTGGCTGCTGTAAAAATAAAGCCTGAGGTTAAGGAATTTATATTCCCTTCACATGGCTCGGCAGAACCGGGAAATAAAAAAGTAATGGAATTACTGGAACTTGAACCGGTGCTTAATCTCAATATGCGTTTGGGTGAAGGCAGCGGAGCAGCACTAGGATTTCACATTATAGATGCTGCAGTAGCAGCATATAAGCGGATGGGTACATTTGAAGATGCACAGATAGACCGATATAAACCTTTAAAGTGAGGAGAGAAGATTATGAAACATAATGTAAAAATTACAATGGGTAAGGATAAGTATGAAAAAACTGTAGAAGCAGGAACAAACCTCTTTAATTTTTTGAGGAAGAATTCATTTATGGTGGATTCACTATGCGGAGGTAAAGGGTTATGTGGCAAATGCAGGGTAAAAATATTTGGAGATATAACGCCTCCATCAGGTAAAGAAGCAGAACTGCTTGGTGAGGATGCTATTAAAAACAATTACAGGCTTGCATGTTATATTAAAATTGAATCTGATATGGAAGTAATTATCGAAGATACGGTAAAAGAAGCAGCAATTCTTATTGAAGGGAAACAGAGGGTTGTAAAACTGCAGCCATATACTTTAAAAAATTATGTAAAATTAAATAAGCCTGATATCAATGATCAAAAATCCGATATTGAAAGAATTTCTGATATATCGGTTAATTTAAAAAAAGATAATTTTCCGGGATTTATAAATGAACTTCCATCCGTTATAAGGAAAAACGATTATGGTGTAACACTTGTCAGTATGGGAGACTCCCTTGTATCGGTAGAGCCGGGAGATACAACAGAGAGACTTTACGGAATTGCCATAGATATTGGGACTACAACTATTGCAGCATATCTTTACAACCTGTGTTCAGGAGAAAGAGTCGATGTATTTTCAATTTTAAATCCTCAAAAAAAATATGGGGCTGATGTTATTTCAAGAATTGAATACACTATGGGGTCGGAAGAAGCAATAGAAGAAATGACAAAGACCATAATTGACTGTATTAATGAAATAGCCTTTAAGCTTGCCGAAAGAAATAAAATTAATTTAAATGACATATATACATGTGTTTTTGTAGGGAATACAACAATGATGCATTTCCTAATGGGACTTGATGCAAGGAATATTGCGGTTTCTCCTTTTATACCTGTTACTACTGAACTTCACAGTATAAAGGCAGTTGAGCTTGGAATAAAAATAAATCCTTTTGGGTATGCCGTCATTATACCGTGTGTGGCGGGATATGTTGGCGCTGATACTGTTGCGGCTGCATTGTCAACCGGTTTGTATGAAGACGATCAGATATCGTTACTGATTGATATTGGTACCAATGGAGAAATTGTTCTGGGATCCAAGGAGTGGATGTATTCCTGTTCTACTGCGGCAGGACCGGCATTTGAAGGAGCTAATATAAGAAATGGTGTCAGAGCTGTAAAAGGTGCAATTGACAAAGTATTTTTGAGTGATGACGTAAAGTTTACAACGATACAGAAAGCCAAACCCATGGGTATATGCGGTTCAGGCCTTGTGGATGCGATTGCAGGCATGTATGATACAGGAGTTATAGATGGGACAGGAAGGATTGTTGATGCGGATGAAGACCCTGATTTACCTGTAAACCTGTCTAAAAGAATTATTGATGTGGATGGATCAAAAGCATTTTTACTGGTATCTGCTGATGAAACAACCATTGATTCGGATATTGTAATTACACAGAAAGACATAAGGGAACTCCAGAATGCCAAGGCTGCAATTGCTGCAGGTATTAGAGTCTTGATAAACCGTGCGGAAACCAATTTTGATGATATTAAAAAAGTACACCTTGCTGGTGGATTCGGTAATTATATAGATATCGATTCGGCGCTTGTGATAGGCCTTTTGCCGGAAGAGTTAAAAGGAAGGATTGAAGGTGTAGGCAATGCAGCTGGCTCCGGTGCCATTGAAGCTCTTTTATCCATTGATATGCTGAAACAAACGGATATTATAAGAAAAAAAATAAAATATATTGAACTTTCAGCATCTCCTGATTTTACTGATGAATATATAGAAAATATGGTATTTGGAGAGGATGTATAATTCTTAGAGGATTTATACGATAAAAAAAGTTAAATTAAAGAGGATATTTATATTTTTTATCGAATATATAAATCAAATAAAAATATAATAATAAAGAAGTTTATAAATGTGAGTTTATAAATGGGCGAAGATATCAACAGGACAGGGAGGATTTTATGAATAGTGAGGGTGAACGTACGAGGAAATGCGATTATTGTGAAGAAACTATCCCATATTATGCAAGGCGTTGTCCGTATTGCGGAAGTTTATTGAATCCTCCTGAAACGGAGCCGGAACCTGAGTTGGTTTATGATAATGCTCCCTTAACCAATGATGTTGATAATGCCGATGATGTTACCGATATTAATGATGTAATTAATAATGACAGGAACCTGCCATATGATTATGCTGCATATGATGGAAATGCTGAAAAACCTGTTGAAAATGCTCAAAAACCTTTAAGTAACGGATTAAAGGTTTTTATAACAGCTTTAAGTGTTAGTATACCTGCGATAGGCCAGGTAATTGGAGTAATTACGTCAATAGTGTTTTTGAATTCTGAACATGACCATGACAGAAGATCATTTGGCATAGCACTCCTGGTAGTTTCAGTGTTATTTTTCATACTGTCGGGTGTGTCTATCCTGTTTTTACTTATTGGCCTTTTTACAGGGAGTGTGGGTTATTAAAATAAGACAGAATATGAATAAACATTATTTAAGAAAACATATTATAAAAAAAAGAAGTATGATGACACCCGATGAAGTTAATTATAAAAGTTTGAACATTATTGACAGGATAATGGAACTCAATTGTTATAAGAATTCGAAAATCGTCATGTGTTATATGGATATAAAAAACGAAGTGAGTTTGCAGGAGTTTATTAAAAAAAGCTTGGAATCCAAAAAAAGGATTTGTATACCTCGTATTGAAGGTGATTCTCATGGCAGGGGGAAAATAGAGCCATATGAGATTAAAGATATGGAAAATGATGTAGAAAAAGGGGCATATGGTATACCGGAGCCTGAAAAATTCAAATGTAAAAAGGTTAAACCGGATTCTATCGATATTGTTATTGTACCGGGTATTGTATTTGATATGAATGGGCATAGAATAGGATATGGGGCAGGATACTATGACATTTTTTTAAAAAGTGTGAATATAAACTGTATGAAGATAGCGGCATCGTATGAAATGCAGCTTGTTGAAAAAATAAAAAATGCATGGCATGATGTGCCTGTAGATATTATTGTTACGGAGAAAAGAGTAATAAAATGTTCAAATCAAACGCAGTGAAGGGATATTTATAATGAAGGAAAAAATTACTGTTACAGGCGCAAATAAGCTTCTTTTTGTGTTCACAATGCTTTTTATGGCTTTTCAGTTTATACTCGTGTTTTTTACGATGTTCTACGGACAGGATTTTATTGATAATAACTTTTACAATATAATTCTGATTACCCAATATGGTTTGATATTGGTTCCTGTACTTTTTTATATAATGGCAAACAGTTTAGATATAAAAACAGTATTAAGGATAAATAAGTTTGAAATTAAGCATGCTGGATTGATTGTTATCATGTCGGTGCCTGCGTATTTTGTTGCGGTAATGCTGAATACCGTATTAATTTTTTTCCTTCAATATATAGGAGAGATACCCAATCAGCAAATACCTGTTCCGCAAAATACCGCTGAGCTTATAACCGGCCTTCTTATAATAGGCCTTACCCCTGCAATCTGTGAGGAAATGCTTCACAGGGGTGTAATGCTCAGTGCATATGAAAAAAGAGGCAGTTTAAAAGCAGTAGTGATAACAGCAGTATTTTTCGGATTATTTCATTTCGATGTTTCCAACTTCTTAGGCCCGGTTTTTCTGGGGCTGCTTATAGGGTATTATGTAATAAGGACAAACAGTATTTTTGCCGGAGTACTTGCACATTTTCTCAACAATACAATATCGGAATTACTCCAGTTTTTCTTCAGAGATATTGTAAAACCCGAAAGGATAACAGTATCGGTTGAAGAAGTGCTTGTTACATTATTATACGGAGGGTTAAGCATAGTTTTCCTCTTTGGTTTCATAAAACTTTTTAAACATGCAACAAACAGGACTGCGGTTGTGAAACCGGCTATCAGCAGTGTCAATAAGGATATAAGGTCCGTATTGTCACATTGGCCGGTGGTTATAATTCTTTTTATATATGTATTCATGACTGGGATGTATTTCCTGACATTGATTTTTTCAAATATGTATTAAAATCATGAACAAATAACTATTCAGCATTATTCAGCCCTGAATGGTCACCTTTTAAATTAAAAGTTACCATCACAGCCCTTTTCATCTACTTGAAGAAATATTTTCGTGAAATACATAGCGTAAGGTTCTTAGAGGCTGTTTGTGAAGCAAATATAAGATCAAATCATT
>CAZANH010000031.1:0-4883 GCA_964486515.1 uncultured Eubacteriales bacterium | reverse complement strand
AATTAACACTTTGTTACTATTCGCAACATTCACAGCCCCCTCTTAGCTTGAAGAATATTTTCCTGAAATGAACGCTACAAGTTCAAGTGGCTATATGTTCAGCCTTACTTGTCAAATCAAACTTGCTGAATGCTTAAAAAATAACGGGAATGCATTCAACTCAAACAATGATTTGACCTTATATTTGCTTCACAAACAGCCTCTAAGAACCTTACGCTATGTATTTCATAAAAATGTTTCTTCAAGTAGATGAGAAGAATGTGAATAGTAACAACGCTTTGAAATAATTTTATATTTTTCATGAAATCCCTTGAATTTTTACAGAAAATATAGAATTATTTCTGTTGAAGAGTAATCAGTGAAATCTTATAATAATATTGCAAGGTAATAAACAGCATTGCATAAGAGGATGGTACATGTGTTAAAAACTGGTAAAAACAATATGTATTTGGCATTAGATAATAAAAAATATTTGTCAGAATCAACTTATTTATTTTTATTGGCTGTACCATTTATAATACTGGTCGTAATTTTTTACTATTTGCCTATTTTAGGATGGTCTATCGCATTTTTTAGGTACATTCCGGGTTTACCCATTTTAGAGAGCAAGTTTGTGGGGTTTGACTATTTTATTAAGATGTTCTCATATGGTTCGGATTTTTTCAATGTAATGAAAAATACATTGGGAATGAGTTTTCTGCAGATATTGGTATCTCCCGTCCCAATGATATTTGCCATATTACTGGCCGAGATAAAAAATCTGAAAGTGCGGAAAATTTTTCAAACAGGGACTACACTACCTCATTTTATTTCTTTTGTTATCGTATATTCTTTGTTTATGTCAATGTTTTCAGTTGATGATGGTTTTGTAAACATATTTTTAAGGCAACTTGGCATAGTGGAACGTGGCATAAATCCCATGATGATTAAAGAAATCACCTGGGTTTTCCAAATAGTGGTAGTGCATTTGTGGAAAAATTTGGGGTGGTCAGCAATTGTATATATAGCAGCATTATCAGGTATTCCGCAAGAATTATATGAAGCTGCTAAAATGGATGGTGCTTCAAAGTTTAGGCAGACCATACATATAACCATACCTTCGCTCATGCCCACGTATATGGTGCTTTTGATATTATCGATCGGACGTATGCTAAATGGCGGCAATTTTCAACAGATATTTGTGTTTCATAATCCTGTTGTCCATGATGCCATAGAAACCCTTGATTATTATGTATACAGAATAGGCCTGATTGAATTTGATTTTTCGTTGTCTACGGCAATCGGTATTTTTAAGAGTGTTGTCAGCATATCTTTGCTTTTTACAGTTAATATGATTGCCAAGAAATTCATGGGTAGAAGTATTATATAAATTAATTTGGTGATTTTACGAGGTGATTAAATTGAAAAAATTCAGTTTGGGGAGGTTAATGTTTGATGGTATAAACCATTTGGGGTTTATTATATTTACCTTTATGACTGTTTTCCCTTTTTACTATGTAACTATATATTCTTTCAGTACACCATCGGTTGCGGCGGCAAAAGGCTTGTTTTTTTGGCCTCAGAAGTTCAGTTTTATAAATTATGTAAAAATTTTTGAAAAGGTGGCACTTCAACATGCTGCTTTTATATCGGCGTCCAGGACTGTGATAGGAACTATTGTAATGATATTTGCAACTTCCATATTTGCATATCTTGTAACCCAGAAAAAATTGCCTTATAGAAAAGTGATATTCAGATTGGTTGTAATAACCATGTATATAAATCCGGGTTTGATACCCAGGTATCTTTTAATGGATACTCTGGGGCTTACAAATAATTTTTTCGTATATATACTTCCAACTGCAATAATGGGGTTCAATCTCATACTGGTAAAAACATACATAGAATCCATTCCGGTTTCACTCGAAGAATCGGCCAGGATAGATGGTGGCACACCAATGCAGATATTTTTCCGGATTATATTTCCGCTGTGCAAGCCCATTATTGCTACTATTGCTGTTTTTGGAGCAGTTTACCAGTGGAACATGTGGTTTGACAATTTTATCTTCGCCAATATTCCGCAGTTGGAAACTTTACAACTTGTGTTACTTGGTTTTCTTAAAGAACTGAGTGCCTCCCAATTAAGTGCGGAAGCTGCCGCTGAAGCCAATTATACAGTATCACAAATCAGCACTACATCTGTTAGAATGACGATAACCTTAATTGTAACAGTTCCCATAATACTAGTTTATCCATATATGCAAAAGTATTTTATAAAAGGTATCATGATAGGAGCTGTAAAAGGCTAGGCGCGCTCCGAAGCCTAATGAATAGTGGGTTAGAAATACATTAAAGTACAAAGTGGGTCTTAAGGGCAAGGGAATCTTCATAGACGGGAAGATTTTAGAAAATAGATAAAGAAAACCTTGAAAGAAAAATTAAATTGTGTTATCGTGCAGGATTTTCCTCCTGTTGAGTTGAATTTTAATGAAAGTGATAATGCATAATTCAACAAAAGCGGGGAAATTTCTGCTGATATATAAAAAAACTATATTAGAAAGGAGAATTTTTATGTTACGAACGAGTCAAAAAGGTATTGTATTGTTTTTGGTGATTACAGTAATTTGCACCATGTCTTTATCTTTGGTTGGATGCCAGGGAAATGGAATCAAGGATGAAGATACCACTGAACAGCAGGAAGAAACTAATAAGGACTCGAAAGAAACAGACAAGGGAAAAACTGAAAAAGAGGAACCGGTGACTTTGACAATGATTGCTCCTCCTTTTGAAAAGACTTTTGCAGCAGGTATCCAGGATGATCCTGTAATGAAAAAAATAGAGGAGGAAACGGGTGTAAGACTGGATATAACGCCTGAGAATGCTTTGGCTGACGCAAAAGCGAAACTGGCTTCTATGATGGCAAGCCGCAATTTGCCGGATCTGGTTTATACACTGGAAGATTCCATAAGGAAACAGATTGTAACTTCAAAACTTGCATTAAATCTTGATCCGTATGTCGACGAATTGTCTAATGTGGAAAAAAACAGACCAGGTGTATTTGATATATATCGTCAGAAATTCAGTCAGGATATAGACGGAAATAAAGTTGACGGTCTTTACTGGATAGGTCTGAATGGTACTCAGGGAAATCTCTATCGACCAAAAGTCGGATTTTATATCCGGTGGGATTTGTATAAGGAGCTTGGTTGTCCCGAGATAGAAACCTATGAAGACTATATTCCGATTGTTAAGAAGATGCTTGAACTTGAGCCGGAAAACAAAAATGGAAAGAAGAACTACGGTGTATCTGCATGGTTTGCAAATGCAGGCGGCTTTGGTCCTTGGGCACTTGACAAGCCCTTTATGTGGGATGCAGGTGTGAATATAGAAGTATTTGAAAATAGAGAATTTGTTGAGGATACTGATGATATAAGAGCTTCCATGACTAATCCGGATTCCATGTTTTGGAGAGGTGTGGAATGGTGGAACAAGGCATATAGAGCTAGAATAGTAGATCCGGATGCATTTACAAACAAATGGGCCGACTACTTAGAAAGAATTGGTAATCAAAATAGAGTTATGCTTTCATGGGCAGATTTTACAATAGATGGTGGAGAGTCACAATTTATAAAGGATGGTACACCGGAAAAAGGATATATAGCATTACCTTCACCGAAGGAAGACAGCAATACACGCATAATGGCATCTTATGCCCAATATGGCAACAGGCACATGTGTATATCTGCTAATACCGAATATCCTGAAAAAGCTGTGGAACTTTTAAACTATCTATGTTCCTGGGAATCCACAATTTTAATCTATAACGGAATAAAAGGTGAACACTGGGATGTTGTTGACGGAAAACCTCAGTTGAAACCTGAAACTATAAAAGGGCTTTCTGAAGACCCGGATTACCGTTTAAAAACAGGTGTATTTAAATATCACAATATAGCAGGAATGGGTGCTATTGATACTTGGCCTAAATATGACGTACCGGCGAATTTTCAGTATTTGCCCAATGTTTTTGAAAGTAAGCTGACCATGGTTGAAAAAGATGCGTGTGATTATTATGGAGTTCAGTATCCGGGTCAGATTGTGATGAAAGGAAAAGATAATATTTATGCGAAAAAAGGAGAGAGATTTATGAGATTCAATGTTTTATCGTCTCCTTCCCCTGAAATAACACAGAGAAACAAAGAAATAGCTTCAAAGCTCACGGAAATTTACCAACAGGATGTTTTTGAAGCCGTACTTGCCAAGTCAGAGGAAAAGTTCCAACAAGAAAAGGCAAGACTTATTGAAAAGGCAATAAAAGTCGGTGGCGAGGAACTGTTCGAATTTCATAAGCAAAGGTTTTATGAAAGTGAATAGATAGAAATTATCAAGAAAGGAGGCATTGTAATGCTTCCTTTCTTGATATAAATGAAACACACCATTAATGAATGAAACATAGTGGGAAATATTAAATGATGTAAATTATATGTATATATAAGAGTTTATGAATGGAAAGGGATTTTACAAAACAGGTAAAGACTGTGTAAGAGTAAGGAGGAAAATAATATGTTTGATATTTTAAGAAAAGATACTGGAAAGATAACCGTAATATTAATGGTTTTATGTATTGTTGCAGCGTTTTATGTAGATATAGTTCCTGCACGAGCTGCTAGTTCGGAGAATGATATAAATTCATTCGAATTGAATGAACAGATTGGTTCATCTGATATTGACACCACAAACCATACTGTGAAAATTGAAGTGGAGGCCGGAACCAACCTTAGTTCACTAACTCCCATAATAGGTATTTCCGCAGGGGCAACTATAGATCCTTCTTCAGGAGTAGCCCAGGATTTCAGAAATGTAGTAAGATATACAGTTACGGCTGAGGATGAAACACCTCAACAGTG
>CAZANH010000030.1:0-17327 GCA_964486515.1 uncultured Eubacteriales bacterium | reverse complement strand
GATATTGCTATTACAAGCAATATCCTTATAATAAATTTCAATGCTTTACCTCCCTTTAAAGATATATAACCTGCTTTAACAAGCAGGTTATATATCTTTTTTAAAATTTTTAATTACTTCTGCCTTTTCCTGAGGGCTACAAAAGCAGCGCCGGACAATCCAAAAGTTATGACATATGCCATTACTCCAAAATCTGCGGTCTGTGGGCTGCCCTTGGGCTCGCTTACAACTTTTGAAATTATCTGAGCCCAGAAATTGCCTGTTGTGAGATTACCCCATACAATTTTAACGTATTGGCTACCTTCAGGTATACCATCCAATGTATAGGTTACTATATCCCATTTTCTTTCGTCTTTGTCTTCAGAAAGTTCTTCCTTGTCTACTCCTTCGGCATTCTCTGAATGTATACTTCTTTTTGGAGTATATTCGTTCCAGTTAATGTTGTCACCTGAAACAAAGAACTTAAAATCAACTATTTCCTCACTGGGCCAGAAATATGTCTCGACAGTAAGCTTATTCCCATCCGGGATCTTATAAGTTACCCACTCCTCTGTAGTTGCATTTCTCATAAAGGTAAGCATGTTGTCATAGAAATAAATTTCATTGTTACTTACATTTTCAATATGCAATTGCCCGCTCTGCTCATAGACCATTGAGAAATCCTCACACTCATCTACCCCTTCAAGTACCGATCCTTCTGCAAACGCCACTGTTGTCAACAATGTTACTGCAATAATTACACAAAACAAAAACCCTGCCTTCCTGCTTAAACCATACATAATAAATACCTCCTAAAAATATTATTTATACTTAAACAGCCTTTATAGCTGTAAAGTACCTATTTTGATTCTTCAATAAGCTTATCTATTGCTTCCTGGAAATTTGGATTAACAGTTTCTACAACCTTTGACCAAGGCTCTTTTGTTGGAAGATTCCAAAGAACACTTTGCTTTGCAAAGCCCGGTATCCTGTCACCAACTACAAAAATCGGATACAGCTTTTCTCTCATATCTACTTCAGCTATTTGAATATCTTCTTCAGACCATCCCCATTTCTTGGTCATAAGTTCATATTCTTCCTGTTCAAGTTGCTCATCAGGCACCAGCTGCAAATACCGGCTGAATGTATACCAGGCTATAGCACCTTGTGCATTTGATGCTCCCTTTGGGACAAACTTGTCAGCAACCAAAGCTACATGATAGTATTTGTCTGCTTTCGGATCTTTTGGCAATGGGACAAATGATATTTCATCATTTTTAATCATTGAATTATATGGTTCGTTTACGGTTATCCAAAAATGGTCAAGCCTCATCGCAATCTTGTTCTGAGGGAAATTCTTTTGATGTTCCCACTGCACAGGATCCAATGTACCAGCCTTCCCCAGGTCATAATACACTTTAAATGCCCTTTCAAAATCCGGATTTCTCAAATTGTTTTCTATTGTACCATCAGGGTTGAATGTAATTATGTCTTTTCCGGTAGAAACCGCAAAATACATGCATGCGTAATCTCCCATGGAAAGTCCGTAAACATCGGTTTTGCCATCTCCATCCGTATCCTGCGTAAACATTTCAGCATACTCAACCAACCTGTCCCATGTCCATTCACCATTTTTGTATAATTCTCTGGGTTCTTCCAGCCCAAATTCCTCAAAGAATTTCCTGTTATAGATAATACACTGTATGCACCTTGGCTTGTCTGATGGGATCGAATATATTTTACCCTTGTATGTTGAGTAATCCGTATACGGTTTTAATCCTGCCCATAAAGGGGCATCATAATCTATCAACTCATCCATGGGCTCAAAAAGATCATTCCGTATTATATAAGGCGTGACAACCCTGTCTATTTGATACATATCAGGTGCCTGCCCCGCCATAACCATTACGGCAAGCTTTGTCTGGTACTCATTCCAGGTAACAACATCATATATGATGTTGATTTCCTGTCCTGTATATTCCTTGAATTTTTGAACCATTTTCTCATACATTTCATCAGGCCCGTTGGTATAGAGAAAGCTAACATCAGGGTTATCCAGTTTAATATCAGGTAAAACTATTTTATCTTCCTCTTTACTTTCTTCGGACTCACTTTCTGATTTCAAACTTTCTGCCTGTTCCTTTGTTTGTTCATTTATTGTTTCGTTTTCTTCCTTACTGCTACTTACCTCATTTTCTTTTGTTGCATCTTCAGTTTGATTACATGCTGTGATGCTTGCAAAAATAAATATTGCCATCAGTAAAAAAAATACGGTTTTAAATTTTATCAAATCGACCACTCCTTTAATTAATTGTTTTTTATTTTTACTGCTTGAGATGGTTATATGTTTTTTACCAATCTCTTTACAGTTAAAAACCCATTAACCAACTATTCCTGTGCGCTCTATACTTTCAATAAAGTATCTCTGCAAAAACACATATAAAATTACCAGGGGAGCTACCAGAAGCAAACTCCCCGCCTGCATTCTCACCAGTACCTGATTAACATCGGGTATAACCCCTGACGACGCATATAATAAATCCTCCAATAAAATCAGTGAAATCGACAGGGTTTTTAAATCCGCAAGAAACATCCCTGACAATAGGTAATCATTCCAATACCAGACAATGGAAAACAAAAAAACTGTTATAAATGCAGGAATTGAATTTGGAACCATAACTTTTGTAAAAGCCTTTAGAGCACTGCATCCATCTATACTGGCGGCATCTTCCAGCTCTTTCGGCAATCCCCTGAAGAACTGCCTGAATATATAAATGTAGAGGCCGGCTCTTATTCCAGAACCAAGAAGCGCGGGCAGATAAAAAGTCCACATTGTCCCAATTAAATTAGCCGATATTTTTCCAATGCCAAGCAATTCCGTGAGTTTTCCCAATCCAAAAAAATCAAAAAATCTATACTGCAGGTACATAGGAGTCACATGCGTCTGTGGAGGGACTATTATCGTAAAAAGTACAAGGGAAAACAGGATTTTCTTCCCTTTAAAATTAAAACGCGCAAAACCATACCCTGTTAAGGCACATGAAACCGTGAGAAATATTGAACTTATAAAACTTTCTTTAAATGTAGTAAAAAATGTACTTAAATAATTCATCGCCTTGACTACATCCTTAATATTATCCAAAGTAAAATTCTTGGGTATCCATATTACTGATACGTCATACAGGTCGCTGATTGCCCTGAATGAAATTGTTACCATGTATAGCAGAGGGTATAAAAGGACAAAGCACAAACTGAACAGCAAAGCCCCTCTAAAAAACTTCCATCCTGTATTCAACATCCTGTCAGTTGCATTTCGCATTTGAATATCTTTAATATTAATCGCATTCATTAAATATCCTTCCTCATTCAACAATATAGAATACTTTCTTATTTATTACTTTATATGCCAATCCAATAATTAAAAACAGCACCAGGAAATATATCCAGGACAATGTTGAACTGTATTCCATGTTTAATTCCCTTGATAGGGTAAATATCCTTTGTATGACAGGATTCGAATAGTCGGTAAAACTATCAACGATTGTATATATTATATTTAAAAGTATTATGGGAGAAAGCAGCGGAAAAGTTATTTTCCAAAATGATTCCCACTTTGTAGCACCCTCTATTTCCGATACTTCATACATTACCCCCGGAATGGATTGAAGCCCCGCAAGGAACAATAATATCTGCACACCCGATTTCCATGATATTTCAAATACATTGTTCACTATATTGGTAATGAATTCAATTATTTTTGGTGCGTATCCGGCTTTTATCAATATTACCTGCAGAGCAGTTACCTTGAACAACGCAGAAGATTGCTGGCCTGACATCAATCTCTGTGCAACCAAATCCCCTTTCATTATATTAATAACAACCCCAGTTGTAATTATTACAGGTAAGAAAAATACGGCTCTTGCCAATAAACGCCCTTTAAATTTCTGATTGATCAGATATGCTATAAACATACTGAACATCAATATAAGTATAGTGTTTGAAATCATGTTGCCTGTGGAATTTAACAACATCCTGGTAAAATCGGGGTCTACATTAAAAGCATATTTATAGTTTTTCAACCCTGTGAATGTAAGTTCGGGGCCTTCGGTTGTAATTTTAACCCTGTTTACAGAATACAAAAATGACTGTATCACAGGCCTCGCAAAAAAAGTCAGAAAACCAACAATCCAGGGAGTAACAAATAAAAACCCTATTAAGCTTTTTCTTTTCTCATAGGAAAGATACTTTCTAAACAATAATCTCTCCTCCTTTTATTACTCTGAAACTTCTGCCATCAACAATAACCCCATCTATAACTGCTGCTGTTTTATTAAAATTTACAATTACATTTACTCCGCCTTCATATACGGTTTTTGTAACATAAGGGGTTATATAAACAAAATCCGTAATAAACTTATCCCCCGTTAACCTATGAATTATTTTCAGCTTTTCATACTGCTGTACAGCTGTCTTCATCCAACTTTTATACTCTGCACCATAAAGGAAGTCCAATTCTGAATCCTTTAAATTTACAGAATCTCTGTAAATCCATGAATAATGGAGATGGCTTCCTGTCTGAACAGCTTTCAAAAACAGTTCAGTAGGATTTGCGGATAAATTAACGGGTTCCGTTGAATACGGTACAAGCCCATGTACAACCATCTGATAAAAAGGGATATCTCTGTCAACTATATCAAAATTACTTGAACAGACAGGAATATTTACTATATGATCAACATAGGGCAGTGCATATGCATTAACACCATCACCAATTATACTTACTGCTTTTTCAGAAATTGCTCTGTACGCCTCTTCAACCTGCACTTTGGTTTTTGCCATACAAGCACCTTCATTCCTGAAATCGGAATACAATATATTGCCCATATCATTTAATGCTGCACCATCCATTTCCAGCTTACCATATGAATAACAATAATCTTCCGCATATTCAGGTATCTTATTCGATGAGGTAAGTCGCAATGCTTTTACGCTTTGATCCTGTACATATGTACTTAACTTATACGGATACAGGCTTATGGGTATTCCCCTTATATTTTTTGCAAAATCAATAAACCTTGATAATAATCCTGAGCCTTTACTTACTTTAAGCAGGTTTATTCCTCCATAAATTTCTATATCATTTTCATGAAATGCTTGCAGCATATTATTGAAGTTTTTTGCACCGCCAAGCCTTTTTTCAATCTTTACCCTTTCAGGAATACTGTTGGTTATACTTTCTCTTGACCAGTTGTTATATTTTACAACTATATTGTCTATACCCGCTTCTTTCACAATATTGAGCATTTCAACCGCCTCGTTATAACCTGTTAAAGGTTGAATAACACTTACAGGTATTCCTAATATCGGCTTTTTCTTAATTACAGCTCCATACAGATCAATATAAAATTTGTTTTCTGTTGTACAGGTTTTTTTTATGCCCCGTTCCGCAACCAAATAATCCCTGTATTTCTCAGCCATGTCCTTATATCCTGTATTCTCTCCTTCCAGAATATAATATCTGATTTCACATTTTTCAATTCCAAAAGGCCCCTTTTGAAAAATATCTATGTCGCTTTTCCTTGTATTTGCAAATACATAACTGTCGGTGCGCCTTAATTTAAATTCAGCATATGCGGAATTATAGCTTGTTAACTTGCCTCCAGATTCTGCCTTTATTACAGCCTCTGCATCATCTTCAGTTATTATGGCAAACAGGGCATTGTTTTCCTTTTTTATACCAAAAACCGGCATCCTGGCTTTCTCTATATGATTTATGTCTTTATACCTGAACAATGCATTGTCATAACCATATATTTCCTGGCTATAATTATCATACAACACCTTGCCGTTATTCATATCAATTAATGCCCCTGAACCGTCCGGGACAAAAATATAACCTTTATCTTCCGTATTCCCGGCACCAAAATAGGGAAGTAAATTGACTGAGAATACGGAATTTGTGCCTCTTTCTTCTATTTCGGATACAAGAAGTTCAACATTCAAATAATCATTTTCTAACGTATATTTCAATGGTACATTGAATTTCTGCTTTGGGAAATCATAATTAACTATGAAACCGTTTTTAATGCTTTTAATTTCCGCGGCATCCTTTCTTATACTGTAAATATAATTATTTGCATATTCGCATGTATTCTTTTCATGGTTTACGTAGTTTACTATTATATGGGCAGACAAATTCATTTTTTGCAAGCCTTTGGCTGTTTTATCCTCATTAGCATCAGGCGGGTTGCTCCACCATACATAATAATTATTCTTGTTTAAAATTCCAAAATCACCGGTTTTTTTATTCATATAAAGGCAAAGGTTATTGTTTTCTGCCGCCTTTTCGTAATTCCCCATAATTTCATCATCGTCATATCCGGCAATAACATCTACATCGGCACCAAAGACAAACACCGTTATTAAAAGCACGCAGAATATAATTTTTCTGTATAAATCGCCAATTAAACCCAGTAACATAATTACGCTTATCTCCTAAATTCTAAAAAGTATTTCATTATATATTGATACGAAAAACACTATTATCTGCTGAAATAATGTAAATACAAGTATACATATGAATACAATAAACAATATCCCAAATAAGGTTAATATAACCGACATTATTGTTTTCGAAAAATTATACTGGTGCATTTCCTGAAGGGCAATAAAAACCAGAAATGCACTCCATATTATACCTGTAACTCTTATCATATCCAGGAATATTTTCTCTTCCAAAATCATATAATGGCTCAATACTGTAACTATTAAAATTGATGCTACATACGGTTGTATCGCATAGGCTGTTGATATCCATATTTCCTTTAATTTGCCTTCACCGTCAAGCAATGTACAAAACGACCAGTTTGCCGCACACCAGAAAATAAACAATACTATTGTACTTAATGCAATATAAAATATGTTCAATTCATTTAAATTGTTTTCATTAAATCTGAAATGGGTAAGCTGCCTCTGCAGTATAACTGCTGCAAACCATAGTATTATAATGACATTGGCAGCCAGAAAAGACCCGTTTTTTACAGTTTTTATTTCCTGATACCCATCGAATGGGTGCCCGAGTACGTATAAAGGATTTAATCTTTTGCGCATTCATACAGCCCCCTGTTCAATAATCGAATACCCGACTAATATATAAGATAACTTTATGCCTTTTTTTTATTCCATATATTATCAGGGTAATTAATACAGCAATAATAAATATGATATTAAAATTATTCCTTATTATATTTGACCTGTACTCTTTAAAAGCTTTTGATTCATTTTTTCTATCGCTTCCCAGCCTGAAATATTTCTTTGCCTCTTTATAATTTTCAGTGTTAAAAAGTGCTTTTCCTACACCAACATATGCCAAATTATAATTTATATTTCTTTTTAACACTTCCTTCCACGGTTCTAAAGCTTCCCCATACATCCCATCGTTATAAAGCATTATTGCTTCATGAACGTATTTACCGAATTCAGTCAATCCAAATACGGTTAGATTGGCTTTTTGCGAATCAAGAACAATAACTTTACCATCAAGGCTCTCTACTGCTGCCGGATATTTGAAAGTCCCCTTTTGATTTCCTTTCGAACCAAAAGCAAACATGAAATTCCCATCCTTATCATATTGAAATACTCTTCCCCTTGTGTAATCAAGTGCATTAATAAATCCTTCATCATCTACATTTATATCAACAAAGCTTGTATCAATATACTCTTCCTTGAACCATTCCGCTTCAATGTCTCCATATTTCTCTCCGTGTAATACATCTTCACCAAGAAAATTCATTTTTCTTATTTCATTGGTATCGGTCTCAGTAGATCTGGCTGTACATGTGTAAATAAAATTATCTCTGTCCAGATCAAAATTAGTGTATTCAACAGGGACATATCTTTCCATGTTTTCTTTTTGTTCTTTTGTCATAACTTTTTTAAAGAAAAAATCCCTAATAACCTTTACAGATATTTCAATCCTGTTGCTTCCGTAAAACCCTGTAAATTTTCCATTTTTATCAAACATAGCTGCACCTTGATACAACCCAGCAACTATCACATATACATTTCCGACTTTATCAACAATAACCTTATGGGGGCTAAATTCATTATCCTTTGGATATATATCCGCCTGAGGCTTTGTTATTTTTTTAATAATCTTTCCATTGAAGTCAATAACCAACACCCTGTTCCTCTCAGTATCCGCTATATAAATAAATGAACCCCCGGTTGCAAATATTCCTGAAGCACCATCAATACAATCTTCCTGTCCGGTATTTATATCATAAATTTTATCAATTGTTTTTTTCGGTTTATAGTTCGAATCAAGAACTATTATCCTTCCATTTCCACTGTCAAGTATGTAAACATTTTTCCCCTCGTCAATAAAAAAATCGTTTGGATTTCTTAGCTCTCCTATCCCCATATCATTGCCATCCAACGTTTTTATGGGAGCATAACCATTTGGTGAAGGTACCGCTTCTTCCCATTCATTATATTTATAACCTTTATACGGCTCTGCTGCATAAGTTCCGGCGGGAACAGCCGTTATACAAATAACAATTATAATACATATAAACATTCTTTTTGTTTTCATATAACACATCACCATCACACTTATAAATTATAAACAAAACAGGTTTTTTAAAAATAACATAATTTAATTATTCTTAACATTTTTTCAGCAGTTTCCTTATTCCTTGATTCCCGCATAAGCCATTGTCTCAATAACCCTGTTCTGTATAGATATAAACAGTACCAAAGGCGGCAACAACAGGAATACAGATGCAGCCATACCAACACCCAGTCTTGCTATTGAACTGCCTGTAATTATTTGATTCATGGCATTTGGCAAAAGCTTCAGTTCTTCACTGTATATAAACTGCAGTAATGAACTGTTATTCCATACACCCTGGAATGAAAATATGGTTAAAGTCAGCCATGCAGGTTTTACATTCGGCATAACTATTTGAAGAAAAATCCTATATTCATTTGCCCCATCAATTCTGGCTGACTCCAGCATGGGAACCGGAATGTTTTCCATGAACTGCTTCATAAGAAATAATCCGAGCGCGGCTCCCACAGGAGGTAATATCAATGCGGCATAAGTGTTTATCCATCCCAGTTTCGCCATAACAACATATTGCGGTATAAATGTAACCTGAGGAACGAACATGAGGGAAATAACGGCAACAGAAAATATCTTGTTTTTTCCGGGGAAATCATGCTTTGCAAGAGGATATGCAGCCGCAGATGCAAATAATACATGTAGAAATGTTGCAGCAAATGTTACGAACAAACTGTTAAAAACATAGCGTGTAAAAGGGACCCACATATTGGAAGATATTATAAAAAGATTGGTAAAATTATCCCATGTAGGCCTTCTAACAAAAAACCTCGGAGGGAATATAAATATTTCCTCGAAGGGTTTGAAAGCCGATACGAGAGCATAAACCAACGGCAATGCCATAAATGCCCCTGTAACTGCCAGTATAAATATAACAATCAGGTTCCCGCCAAAAGACCTTGTAAACCTTCTTTTTACCGTTATCCTTTCATCTTTTAAAATAGCAGCCTTTACTCTTCTTACTTTTTTAATAATTCTCCTTATTTTGTTTATAGCTCTCCCTTCATTATGCCTTGTCAACACATATCCCTCCAATATCTGTTACTTCCCTACTTTTTTCAACATTCCAGTCACCAGTCTGTTGGTTATTATCATAGCTATAAACAGTACTCCTGCCATTGCTGATGCATAACCCATTTCATATCTGATCATCCCATAATCCATTATATGGGTTACGACTGTCTCAGCCGAGTATTCAGTACTTGGGAATCCTGCAAGCCTTATCGAAACATCAGCTACCGAAAATGATACAACTATCTGCATAACTGCACCAAATATCAACTGTGGAACCATTGACGGCAGTGTAATAAACCAGAGTTCCTGAAACCTGTTCCTTATACCGTCTAAGGCACCCGCTTCATACAAATTGTTGTCTATCCCCTGAAGCCCTGCAATAAATGCCAGGAAACCTGTTCCAAGGCTCAACCACAGTTGTACCAGTATTAGAACCTTAAGATTATACTTTGGATCCAGCAGCCATTCGATTGGCTCTCTTAAAATTCCCCATTTTATTAAAAACCCGTTTACTATTCCGTATGCATCGGGACTGAATATGAAAAGCCATATGGTAAATGCTTGCCCTGACAGTGCCGGTGCATAAAATATCAATGTTACTATTGATCTTATCTTTCTTGGCAGCTCGTTAATAAGCCAGGCAAACACAAAACACAAAAAGTAACTGACAGGGCCCGTTACAAATGCAAATATTATTGTATTTTTAACCGCTATAAGAAATATATCATCATCCAGAAACATTCTTATATAATTGTGCCAGCCTCTAAACTGCGGCAACTCCAGCATATTAAAATAGGTAAATCCCAATCCTATGGACATTATTACCGGAAGTACAGTAAATATAAAAAAGAAAATCATAAAGGGTGCCATCAATATATAACTATGCCGGTTGTATATTATTTTTTGCCACAAATTCTTTTCATAAACTGTCCTGCCGGTTGTTACAGCTGTTTTTGCTTTTATGGTTTTTAACACAATTACTCACACCCTCATCTTACTTTTCATTTAACCCAAACTCCAGTCTTTTTCTTGTGATTTCTTCATTTGTTTTATTGTTCCAGTAATTCAGTGACTCTCTTGGATTTTCCCATCTGAATATAACAGCTCTTAAAGCATTGTCTATATTCCTTTGAGTATAATATCCACCTGGTACTTCAGGTATTTCTTTCACATTTCCCCACTGTTCCATTAAAAGTTCCTGCTCTTTATATGACCATGGAATGTCTTTAAATGCTTCAGTATTGGCTGGAGTATAACGCCCTGCAGGCCCCATCAGTGCTTCAACCTCATTCCCAAATCTTGCCTGAATTTCTGCCGATGTCCACCACTTCACAAATTCCCATGACGCATCTGTGTTTTTTGCAGTACTTAAAATTATACTTGCCGCCCCTGCTGCACATACTGTCCTGTTAATTTTACCGTTATCCATTCGAACACCAGGTACAGGTGCCATTTCCCATAAATTTCTAATTTCCGGTGCTGCAACTGCAAGCATGTTGTAAAAGGAGTATGCATTGATAGTTATAGGCATTTCCCCTGTTCTGAACCTGCTGTAATCATCTTTGAACAGCGGGAAACCATATAGATTGTAAAAGTCCGTCCACTGTTTAAATGCCCTGTAGGCAATTTGTGTGCCTAATTCTGTCCCTGTATGTCCCTCATTATAAATTTTCCCGCCATTTTGCATAATAAGTGTAGGAAATATGCTCTGTGCTCCCATTCCCATACCAATCAGTGAATATGCATCCAATTGTATATATGGCAAACCAATCTGCATATTATTCATTTGAATCACAGGCGCTATATCATAAAGGTCATTCCATGTCTGAGGCGGTTCAATGCCAAGTTCCTCAAAAACATCTTTTCTGTAGAACATCATAAAAAATGTCTGTGTTTCAGGTAATGCATAACAGTTATCCCCAAGCATATATGGAATTGTCGCCTCAGGCATAAACCTTTCTATAATCTCATCAAACTCATTAAATTGATTCAGGGCAACCAATGCACCTCTTAATGCCAAATTAACAGGCTCACCTCTTCCCACCGTAAGAGCCACGTCAGGGCCTTTGCCTGCCATAGTTGCTTGCAGAAGTGCACCCTGTACAAGGCTTAGGTTAACAGTAATACCTGATTCCGGAGTAAATCTGTCATCTATCATTGCCTTTAATATTTGAGCCTGATCCCTTCCTGTCCCTATCCATACATCTATGGACCCTCTATCATCAAATGTATTACCGACACTTGTATAGTCTTCAAAAAACGACCCTGCAAAAGCTTTAATTTCATGCAAAGCCTTTTCAAATACATTTGCGGTTACTCTTTGAAAATCTTTTTTCAGCGGCTGCACAACAATATAGTCAAGTTCCAGCGGCTGTTCCTTTATTTTAAGAATCCAGGCCGCAAGTGCTGAAATATTATCCTTGTATTTGTTAAGCCTGGCAGGTATGGTATCCGGTTCCTTGATAAAACTTTCAAGCTGATCTGCAATCCTTAACAGGAGTATCGCCTCCGTACCTTTATGTTTTGTTATCATTTCTAGCCTTAAGGCCTCATTTCTCAGAATCTCTTCAATTTCATCAAACGTAGGCATCAAATCAGGTATTTCCCTGTCAAGATAATAATCTCTGTACGTATCAGGCTGCACACTGGTAATCATTACTATCTTTCTGTACATATTGTTCAATTTATATACACTTTCTTGCACTATCCTCAAAGTTTCTGCTATATTTCCCAATGTAACTTCCATTGTAATTTTGTGTGTACCTTTTGCGAGAAAAAATTCATATGGTTCTCCGTCACCTAAAACTTTTAGCTGCCAGCTTATCCCATATGGAAATTCAACCCTTTCCATTTCTTTAAATGGAATTTTTCCATCTATGTAAAACTTTCTGGTGGTGTAAAATCCCCTCAGAGCATTCTGACGATATCTCATACCAATTTTGTATAATCCATCTTCTTCTATGTCAATTTCCCATGTAACCCACTGCGAAGGATATTTCCAGTTTTCACCACCTATTGTATTCATACGAATCTTCGTGGGATGATATGGCTCTGTCAAAGGGCTTGACTTATCCGATACGGAATGTATGACCGGGTGAGATTTCTGATAAGTATCTTCAGCCTGGATTTTTATAGTTTTATCAGCCGGTTTGTAGTTTTTGTTCGCATATTCTTTTTTTAGTAGGTTGTATTCAGGTAGAGTTTCATTCCGGTATATTTTAAGATGTTTTATAATTATAGGTTCCCTTGTTGATATTAACCTTATTGTATGTTTTCCTTTGTTAAGAAAGAACTTGTATGAGTCACCATATAAACCTTCCGTATCTCTAAAATCCTGCTCCATCCACACAGGCTCTTCAACCTGCCGGGGTCTTAATTCATTATCCCTGTTATCCCTTTTTATTTCCGAACCATCCTGCCATACCCTGTTGAACTGTAATTTCATAGCACCTTCAAAAGGTATTTCGCCATCTAATTCAAGCTCAAATTCAATATCCCTGCCTTTACCTTCTACAGGAAAATATTTCATAGCCAGATTATAAAGGCCGGCCTCGGGAATCTCTATTCCCCACTCTATCCAGCCTGTCTCACCAGTCCATTCCAGAACTCCCTCTTCCCCTTTAAATTCATCAAGGATTTTAATATCAGCATCATTCATGGAAGAATATGATTTCCCCGGTATAATATATGTTTTGTCAGGACAGGGATAATCCGCATATTTGTTCACATAGCTGCCATAGGTTTTGTCATTACCAAAAACATCAGTTTCTTCAGATCTTTTAAAAGCAGGAGATTCTTCCGCATCACCAACCTCAGCTGATATTCCTCCTTTAAATACAAACAATGTACATATAATCAGGCATAAAAAGCTGAATTTTTTATGTAAAACCATTGATATATTCCCCCTGCTTAATACTAGGCGACAATTTGTATTATATACAAATCAATTTTCAAGGGAATAACATAAATTAATGAATTTTAACATTTTTTCAGAATATTTAATTTTCCAAATATGAATCTTGGGAAACTTGTATTTTTTTTCGTGTTTCACACCACAATTTGTTAACTTCTTCTACTACTTCCTCAGGATTCTCACTTATCAGATATTTTTTAAAATATTTAATTAAATCAATACCTGATTCATCAAATATTTTTTGGGTCTCCGGGTCGACAGGTTCCTTTGAAAGTATAGGCAGATTATAGGAATTTAATTGTTTTATCAGAGGGTCATTTTCATAATCCTTTTTAGTTGGCGGGGTAACACCTATCGCCTTGGAGTATCTTCCATCCTCCCATAACCACTTAAAAAATGCCTTTGCAGCTTCAATATATTTTGAGTGTTTGGATATGCCGTAATACCAGTCACCTTCACGAAATAAAGCTTTTGACTCCGGGAAAGGGAATATTCCAATATCCTCTTTTTTTGCTCCCAAATCAATCAGTTGTGACGGATACCAGGTACCCAGAAAAAACATGCCTATTTTCCCCTGCGCATGCATCTTATACTCATCATTCCATGTCGCTGTCATAATGTCAGGCTCAAGAAAACCATTTTCCTTCATTTTTCTTAGTAATTTAAATGCTGTGTAAATCCCGCCGTCATCAACCAGTAACTTTTCCCGTTCCTTTAGCGAATTTCTATAATTCGGATCTCCGGTATTTGAAAACGGGAATGCAAAATGTACATAATAATCCAGTGGCCATCCATCTTTGAAAGCGGTTCCCACCGGGATTATTCCTTTTTCCTTAAGCTTTTTACACACTTCATAAAACTCTTCCATAGTTTCGGGCAATTGATATACCCCCGCAATCCTGAAGGCTTTCCTGTTATAGGTAATACAGTTATAAACTACAGCAGAATTTACAGTATAAAGTTTTCCATCCGGACCAAAGCCATTCTCATAAAAGAATATATTTTCCTGTTTGAATCCCAAACTGTCTATTGGCTCTAAATACAAGGGGTAATCCTGCTGCCTTAAATGTCCAAATACAGGTGTAATATCAGGAAGCTCAGCAGCTGCCATCCTTTCTGTGAGTATCTGGTCAATATCAGTTAAGCCTTCTATTTCAACTTTAATATCCGGATGCATCAACATAAAGTCTTCTGCAAGCTCGGTAAGGATATTATCTGCCTTGTCTGTCCTGTTTGTCGCAAAAACAATTTTTGATATTTCTGTATTGCTTTCACCGGTTTTTACTTTTATTGCCATTGGGCTGTAACAACCATTCAGAAAAACAATTACTAATATTAAAGGAACAATTAAATTTAATTTTTTCATACTTATCTCCTATATAATACAAAACTAATTAATAATCTGCTTGTACTGACTGGGAGAAATTCCTACAACTTTTTTAAATGCCCGGTTAAATGATACCGGTTCATCGTAACCGACCATTCTCCCAACTTCATATATTTTTATCTCATTTTTTGCAAGCAGTTTTTTTGATGCATCAATTCTTGTCTCAATCAAAAAATCAATAAAATTTTTGCTGGTATCGTTTTTAAAAAGTTCACTGAAATAATTTGGATTCAAGTATACATATTCAGCGACTGACTTAAGGTTAATATCCTCATTATAATGTTCTCTTATGTACTGTTTTGCTACTTCAATCAATCTTTTACTCCGTTCTGATATCATATCCTTAATTTTTTCCGCTGATTTAAAGAACAATTCTGTAACATAATCCTCAAGGTCATCAAGGGCATCATATTCCATTATCATATTAACTGCCTCTTCCCATTTGATATATTCTTCATCCAGTAAGTCTTTAAAGTCGTTCAAGGAGTTAACAACCTTTAAGGCACTATTATAAAGGGCCTCTCTAAAATGTACCGGGTTTAAATTGCTTTTTTCAAGTAAATCCATAATATCCCTTATGCATTTTCGTACTTTAACTGCATTGCCTGTTTCCATCAAATCAATTAAATACTTGTTATGTATGTCAAGTTCTTTATGATTAATTTTAGTATTATAATCAAATTTACTGCTGTCATATGTTACGGTTTTATTCATATTATTGAAAAATTTGCTTTCGTATGACTCCTTTGCTTGCATATATGCCGCTGAGGAACTGTTTAAATCCGTATAGGAATTACTTATACCAATGGATATTGTATAATTGTTATTTTCATCAGTTAACCGCCTTAATTCATCTAGTTCCTTTACTATATCAGATATAAAAATTTTACTTTTGTTCCTTGCTATAAATAAAACAACTAATATATTGTCAGTCTCGGAAATTGTGCTGATTTTATCACAATCAAAACTTTCTATTTGTTTTTTCAGAAGCATCAGCCGTATATTGTTATTACCTTCATGATTATTGCTAAACATTTTACAGTACCTGTCAATTCCCAGGCAGGCAATTAAATAATATCCGTGCTCAATATTTATACCATATTCCTTAATAAGTGAATCATTTATTATACTCCCCTCTTTTATCAAGACGTTTAAAAATTTTTCTTTCATTATTTCCATGCCTTCAGTTGCTCTTCCTTGAAGCAAATCATACTGCCTGTTTAATTCCTTTTCATGTTCTTTTTCTTTTTTTATTTTTTTGAGAAGTTCCTTCAAAGCTTCTACATCAACCGGTTTCAAAAGATAATCAACTGCTCCGTGCCTCAACGTTTCCCTGACATATTTATAATCATCATATCCACTTAAAACTACTGCTTTTATGCCTGTACCATTGTTTTTAATTTCATTAATCAGTTGGACCCCATCAATAACAGGCATCTTTATATCTGTTATAACTACATCGATGTTTTTCTCCTTTATAAAGTCCAATGCCTCTTTTCCGTTTGATACGTTTCCGACAACTTTACAAAAAGGTATGTTCTCTTCAATATATATACTCAGACCTTGTCTTAACACCATATCATCATCAGCTATTAAAACTTTCATATACTCTTCCTCATACCCATACTGTTTTTTTCAAAAAGAACCTTTGCTATTGAACATGTATTATTATATAATATCTGTAAAAGCATTGCAAGAGTATTGGAAATAGCAGGAAGCAAAAAATTCTTCAAAGTAATTTTTCAGACCTGAGGCAAGCATTGTATATTTGAGAATTTTTTTATGGAATGATAAAGAAGGGTACTCTTTGAGGGTCTGAGCAGTTACAGGATAAATACGGGTGGATTTGATTGAAAATTGATTTTAATATTATAAAACAGTTTTTAAAAAGGATTGTATCAACAAGATTCAGGGATATTCCAATATTGGGTAAGCTTAGTCTGTCTTTTTCATTTGTTTTCGTGTTTATGATTTTTTTGTCATACATCAATTTTTTTATTTACATGAAAGATAAAGAGCAAAATATAATGGGGGTTATTTCAAAATCCAATATTCAGTTATCAAATAAGATTGAGGATTATATGGAGGACTTGAAAAACATAACAAAATCACCAATATTAAAGCAACATACTGACGACATTTTTTTAAAACAACTGGAGGTATATTCGGAAACAAATTATGCAGGTCTCGAATTTCAACAAAATGTAAACCAGTTATTCCATAGCATATTTAGTTACAAATCTCAAATACAGTCGGTATTTCTTTTTAATCTTTCCGGTATGAATGAATGTAGGATAAAAACCGGTATATTGACAGAAGATTATAACCCAAAAAATGAAAAATGGTTCAGACAAAGCATTGAGAATTATGGAAAACCTGTTATTATTGACTCTTTTGAATTTCCACAGACA
>CAZANH010000029.1:0-2943 GCA_964486515.1 uncultured Eubacteriales bacterium | reverse complement strand
ATTTTGTGTTAGAGTATATTCAAATTTTGGAATTTCGAGTATGTCAACCATCACAAATAAAACTAGTCAAAGTGGTACAGCTTTTTGGGTTAACTCCCGAGAGTAAATCAACAACGATGGGTCACATTAAGAGAAGCGACCTCAAAAATTCGATGGTGTTAATACCAACGCCGGAAGAATTGATAAAAATGGATAAAGTAGTTACCCCTATGATTAAAAAAATTGTTACCAACAATCGACAAATAAGCACACTCGAAAAACTTAGGGACAATTTATTGCCAAAACTGATGAACGGGGATGTGAGTTTGGTAGGAGTATAAAAACATGAACAGTTATTTAAATGGATTATTTGATGAAATTGGATATTGGTCAGAAATAAAACTAGAAATAATAAAAAAATATGCCACAGCATATTCAACAATATTAAGCTCGAGAAAAAATCCTTCATTTACACATGTGTATATAGATGCTTTTGCTGGAAGTGGCATGAATTTATCCAGGCAATCGGGTAGTTTTGTGCTAGGTAGTCCACTAAATGCCTTGGAAGTACAACCACCTTTCAAAGAGATTTATTTGATAGACTTAGATGGAGATAAAACTCAACAATTAAGACAATATACTAGCAACGATCCCCGCGTATCAGTTTACTCTGGCGATTGTAATGTAATATTGTTGAAAGAAATTTACAATAGAGTAAAGTATGAAGACTATAAAAGAGGACTTTGTTTATTGGATCCTTACGGGCTTCATTTAAACTGGGAAGTAATTGAACAAGCTGGACATTTGGGAACAATAGATATGTTTCTAAATTTTCCCGTGATGGATATGAATCGCACTGCTTTGTGGCGTAATCCTCAATCAGTGTCTTATGGAACCAGCAGGATGACATCTTTTTGGGGAGATGACAGTTGGCGATCTGCTGCTTACAAAACTGTGCCAACTTTATTTGGAAATTGGGAAGAAAAGAATACTAATGAAGATATCGTTGTTGCATTTTGCGAAAGATTAAAAATTGTGGCAAAATTTAAACATGTAGCTGATCCTTTACCGATGAAAAACTCAAAAGGTGCAGTAGTATATTATTTATTTTTTGCTTCCCAACAACCAGTTGCAGATTCAATAATAAGCAATATATTTAATAAATTCAGGTAACCAGGAGAAAGCATATGGCAGATTCAAAAATTGAATGGACAGATTCCACCTGGAATCCAGTAACTGGCTGCACAAAAATTAGCCCTGGGTGTAAGAATTGTTATGCAGAACGTATGGCAAAGCGGTTGAAGGCAATGGGACAACCCAACTATAAAAATGGTTTTAATTTAACACTACACCATCATATGTTGGAAAAGCCACTAGAATGGAAAAAGCCAAGCTTGATTTTTGTGAACTCAATGAGTGATCTATTCCATCAAGATGTACCATTAGAATTTATCCTTCAAGTCTTTAACACCATGAAAGAGGCAAATTGGCATCAGTTTCAATTACTAACCAAACGCTCTGAACGGTTAATGGAATTATCACCAAAGATCACCTGGCTGGATAATGTTTGGATGGGAGTAAGTGTAGAAAACCAAGAATATACTTATCGAATTGATCATCTGCGAAAGACTGAAGCAAAAATAAAGTTCCTTTCAATAGAACCTCTAATTGGGCCTGTGAATGAGATGAACCTTAACAATATAAATTGGGTAATCGTAGGCGGAGAATCAGGGCCAAGATCAAGACCTATTGAAAAAGATTGGGTGTTAGATATTAAAGACCAATGTAAAAAAGCAAATGTCCCATTTTTCTTTAAACAGTGGGGAGGGACAAATAAAAAGAAAACAGGACGCCTGCTCCAGGGAAGAACTTGGGATGAACTTCCTA
This sequence comes from uncultured Eubacteriales bacterium, assembly GCA_964486515.1. Lineage (GTDB taxonomy): Bacteria > Bacillota > Clostridia > Acetivibrionales > CAZANH01 > CAZANH01. The sequence goes on along the minus strand of CAZANH010000029.1, from coordinate 1,077 downwards.
CGAATCTAAATCTCATTCCCACTACCTAAGTGACCCATGCCTAAAATCTCCGCATCCGCTGCAGAAGTCCTCACCTCCAAGATTTTTTACACCCTGGAATTGATCGTGAATAATCAAGAAATCCGAACCCTTGATAAATTGCGCGATACCCTCTTGCCCAAGCTGATCAGTGGAGAAGTGCGGATACAGTGAGGCTGGCTGAATAAGGAGACAGCCGATGATTACGTATGCAAGAGGTAACTTGCTTGAAGCCGATGTGGAGACACTCATAAATACAGTCGATACGGTGGGAGTCATAGGGAAAGGGATAACTGCAACCATGGAAGATATCGAGTTAGGGTAAAGGAACTGGTTAGCTCAGTTCAAAAACTTGCATACTTCTTACCCTGATTCTACGTCCCCGAATCAGTCAAAGAAGCGCATCTTTTATATAATATCCACCTTGGATGTAAAAATGGGCTATTTGAGCTGATTCTTCATCAATTTTTAGCAAAAATTGCTGCTTCCAACCCACATTGGGGATATTTTGGGATTTGTCATCAGATTCATGTTTTCATCCATTGGGTGAATTTGAAAATTATTGATCCAGACAGCTTGTTAAAATCTTTAGGATATGAAAAAAGCCTGTCTTAGAAATTTCATCCTTCATGTCTCAATCTTTTGTTTTGATTTAAATCTACCCCCAAAAAATCATTTCATATGCCTGAATTTGTGAAAGTGGATCACTAAAAATTTATACTTACTGGAGGAAATTATGATATACTCACGACAAGATAGTCAAAATCATCACCCTTTGATGTGAAAAAAATAGTCAAATTTTTCGACGTGGAATCTCGGTATAAAATCTGCATGAACATCACTCGCCGCGAGTTTATCAAGTTTGCAAGTATTGCAACCGGCGCTGCTACACTTTCCGCCTGCCAGGGAAGCTTGCGCCTTCCAGCGATCCATACACAAAACGCACCTCCCAACATCATCTTCATCTTGACTGACGACTTGGATACCATCTCATTGGAATATATGCCGCGCGTCAAGCAGTATTTGGAGGACGAAGGCGTTCACATGACGGAAAATTTC
>CAZANH010000028.1:0-3969 GCA_964486515.1 uncultured Eubacteriales bacterium | reverse complement strand
TCCTCATCTTGTATTGGCTCTCCATCAAAATCAGGGTCGGCAAATAGTCTTGTAACATTTCTGAAGTCCATTATTGTAAAATATCTTTTATCATAATCTTCTCGAATACGAGTTCCTCTGCCAATAATTTGTTTGAATTCCGTCATTGAATTAATGTTGTTATCCAATACAATATATTTGCAGGTTTGAGCATCAACACCTGTAGATAATAGCTTTGAAGTAGTTACTATGACAGGGTATGTGGATTCAGGGTCTATAAAATTATCAAGCTGTTTTTTCCCTTCATCATTGTCTCCAGTAATTCTCATTATGTATTTACTATTGGCTGAGAATAAATCCGCATTCTCATTAACCAATACCTGCCTCATTCTTTCAGCATGGTCAATGTCAACGCAAAACACGATTGTTTTGTCATATCGGGTATTATTACTCTTTAAATATACAGAAAGAGTTTCAGCAACAAGTTCGGTTCGTTTTTCAAGTACCAGCGTTCTGTCAAAATCCTTTATATTGTACTCCCTGTCTTCAACTTCCCGACCATATTTATCTATTTTCCCTTTAACCGGTCTATAACCCATTGCATCTTTATCGAGAATGTATCTAATCACTTTATATGGCGCTAAGAATCCATCCTCAATTCCTTGCTTTAAAGAATACACATAAATCGGCTCTCCAAAATAATCAATATTTGAAACATCCTTTGTTTCCTTCGGTGTAGCTGTTAATCCTATCTGAGTTGCATTAGTAAAATACTCCAGAACCTCTCTCCATGCAGAATTTTCTTTAGCACTACCTCTGTGACACTCATCGATTATTACAAGGTCAAAAAAGTCAGGTGAAAACTGCTTATATATGTTCTTCCACTCTTCATCGCCAGTCAATCCCTGGTACAGTGCCAGATAAATTTCATGTGCTTTATCAACCTGTCTGTTAGTAACCTTAATCATTTTATCATCAAAGTGTTTAAAATCATTCGACATTGTCTGATCTACAAGTACATTCCTGTCTGCTAAAAACAAGATTCTCTTTTTGACTCTTGCTTTCCAAAGCCTATAAATAATTTGAAAAGCAGTATAAGTCTTTCCGGTTCCGGTTGCCATGACAAGCAAAATGCGGTTTTGTCCTTTTGCAATCGCTTCAATTGTCCGGTTGATTGCAACTCTTTGATAATAACGAGGGCTTTTCCCTCCTTGGTCAAAAAAGTAATCCTGAGTTATGATACCCTCGGTTTCGTCATTGATACCTTTCCATTTTTTATATCGTTCCCACAGTTCATCTGGAGAGGGAAATTGCTTTAATCCGAATTCCTTTTCAACCTTACCGGAGCACTGTGTTCTATCATGTTCAAGAAATCCATCCCCATTGCTTGAATAAATGAATGGTATGTCAAGAATTTCTCCATAGTTCAAAGCTTGCTGCATACCGTCACCAATACTATGGTTATTATCTTTTGCTTCAATTATAGCTACAGGCAGGTTGGGTTTATAGTATAATATGTAATCAGCACGCTTTTTTTTGCCTCTGGTTACAATTTTCTTCCGGACTATAATTCTCCCGTCAGTAAAAGTTACTTCTTCACGTATTTGTTTTTGCAAATCCCATCCTGCATCATTTAAAGCCGGTGTAATGAGTTTAGAACATATATCCCTTTCAGACAAGGCTTTCTTGTTCATTTCAACACCCCTCGGTACTTATTTATCATTGTCAAGTATTATTCATTATTGTTTTAGTTATTAACACTCATTTGTTTTCATGCATAATTATAGCACATTTTGACTTATTTCAGTAACAATTTAAATATTTTAAGCAAAAAAACATACATTTTATTACAACTCTAATCCTCGCAATCCTCACAACCTTTGATATTGTGCTATATACGGCTCTCGGTGATTATGGAGTCTATCTTTGCTGCTTATGAATAGGAACAACTTTTAGCGTCATACCAAGCGGATGCAGCAGCTTTAAAATCGTAGTAAGCTGTGGATCCATACGGTTATTTTCAAGTCTGGCAATGAAGGTTTGTTTTACCCCGCTTATGGCTTCCAGTTCGGTCTGAGTAAGTCCTTTTTCCTTGCGGGCCTCAAGTATCTGCCCTATTATTTTAACCTTAAGGTCTATTTCGTCCCGGTCTTCTTGTGTTAATGCATCCATATTGTTGTAAATATCTTCCCATTTCCTTGTCTTAACAGCCATATCATTTACTCCTTTCCAGAAAATCTTTCAAGTTCCGTTTTGCCTGCTCTATCTCTCTTTGTGGTGTTTTCTGCGATTTTTTAACAAAATGGTGAAGTAATATAAATTTGTCATCTTTCCAGTATGCGAATAATATTCGGTCATTCGTTGGACGAAGCTCCCAAATATCTTCACTAATAAATCTTGTTGACGGTAAACCTGCTCTGGTACCATATCTTCTTAAAAGCTCTATATACTCAGATATTTTTTTAAGCCGCACCCGATGCTCTTTACTGGTTCTTGCTCTAGCATTAAGCGCTTCTAAGAAATCTGCAACAGGTGAATTACCATTTTTATCTTCGTAAATTTCAACCTTATACATATTATTACCCTTTCACTATTATATTATAACTAATTCGTTCTAATTGTCAATTCTTTTTTATATATAAAAATGCACCTTGATAATGAAGCCTTGATAATGAATTATTATACATCACCGTTCCTTCTCTTTCGCCGCTTTTTTTTGCACAGCCTTGTGATACGTCTCAAGTACCACCCGCTTCCGCTCCAAACGAACATCAACATATCGCTCCGTAACTGCTTCCAGCCCGCCAATGACTCCTAACTGATTGCCAATACCTTTGAGAGAATGTCCAAGTATTTCTCCGACTGTATAAAAATCGCCTGTTAATTGATGCATATTCGTGGCTGCCGCATGCCTCAAATGGGGAGCTCCCCATTTCCGCCATTCGAGATCGATGCACCTTTATCGTGACGGAATGCCAATGGTGCTTTTGTCGGAATATCTCGGTCATTCAAGTCCTGAGTCTACGAAAGTATATGCATTTGCAGATACCGAAATGAAACGTCAGGCAATCCAAAGAGCTGATGTATTACGACAGGGAGTTGAGCCTCCACCTGCAATCTGGGAAAACGATGAGGAAATGATACTTAAACTGTCTGGTTTGGTATAGAAATTTATCCGGAAAGTATATTCAATAATTGCTGATTTAAAAGCCTTTCTCTTGTACTTTCCGGGTAACTAAATAGTGAGGGTAACTCGGGCACAGCGATTGTAGTACCACTCAAATTTACGCCAAGGCAAACACAGAGACACGGAGAAAAGCATTGGAGGCAGCATATGTGGACATTCTTCCGACAAGTGAACTGCCGGATTGGTCGGATGATAAAAATTTGATGGATTTCCTTATCACGCTTAGACGGTAATGATAAAATGGTGAGTGATTCGATGAGCGAATTACTGGTTTAGCTGGTTTGCTGTCATCACTCACCATTTCAAAAGACTCACCATAATGTCTTAAATGGGGAGCTCCCCATTTTCGCCACGCCGCAGTAACGAATATGCACCAGCTTACAGGTGATTTCTACACAGTAGGACAAATACTTGGTCACAGTCTGAAGGGTGTAGGTATGCAGCTTGGAATATCCTCAAGCCTTGACAGTGTTACTGCTCAATATGTGGATGTAAGACTGGACAGAAAAAGAGCAGTGTTGAATGATTATCATAATGCAGTTCATCGGGATAAAGAGAAGGAAAAAGAAGCAGCAACAAACACCTGTAGAAAAAGCCGTGATAGAGAAAGATAATGATATATTTTCTCTTATCTTCTTATAAGTTTTTATAAGCATTTATCAAATCTTGGCACCATTTCGGCACCATTTTACATAAATTAAGGCATAAATTGTTAATTATTTACTATTTGAAGAAAATATAAAACCCTTGAAACTCACTGTTCTCAAGGGTTTTGGCGGAGAGAGAGGGATTCGAACCCTCGG
>CAZANH010000027.1:0-2349 GCA_964486515.1 uncultured Eubacteriales bacterium | reverse complement strand
ACTCCCTAACAGCATTCAGCTTCCTCACTTTGTTATCGCTTGTTGGCTTTACTTTCTCTGTGTAAAGAGCTGTTAGGGTCTCCCACGTTGACGTATTGTATCTATGTCTGGCATGCCAAGGTCACAGACCCCGGGGAAGTCATTATACTCTTGCATATCGAGTATATCAATGTTGTCTTCTGCGCCGAGTACCGCATCGACCTTCCCAATTAAGTATTTCGAGGCTCAATCCCTTCAGTGTTATTTCGGCCTACCATCTAACTGTCTACGCTTAACATCACATGTTGCCATTTGATGTCCAAGACTCGCTATGAGTGATTCGCTAAATCTTTCTCAGTGGGGTTCCCACCCACTATACAATACATCCTTTCGTGGCGCACACCCGGTACCCTTGCGATTAAAGGCGATGTAGTTCACAAAAATAAATTCCCATAAACAGATAAATTATGGTATTATTATTAACAGTTTATATATCAAAAAAGGTTGTTGAAATGCTGTTTATAATCACAAGTATTTAAGGGAGAATTGTATTGAAAGATAAAACACAGAGTATAAATACATATTTGGCCGGCACAATCAAAATAATATGTTTTATCCTTTTCATACTCATATTTTACTTCAGCCTGGATAAGATAATAAACAATTATCAGCACCTAGATAAATGGCTGATGGTGCGTTTGATATTAACTGCCCTGCTTCTGGTTCCGGCATCATATACTATAAAAAAGTGGCTGAGCAGGCATCAATACATTTTCCTTCTGATGTTAGGAGCACTGGTTGTCAGAATAATATGGATAATCTATATTAAGACTGAACCGATATCAGATTTCTATTTGATGTATAACGGAGCTCTTTCCATCGCCAGAGGAGACTACAGCTTCAGTAAGTCTTCATATTTTACCACCTGGGTATACCAGCTGGGCTATACTGTTTATCAGGGGCTGATAACAACCATATCCGGTGAAGGCACTTTTTTAATAAAGCTGCTCAATTGCATTTATTCTGCCGGAACTGCCCTTATAATATACCTTATAACAGCAAAATGCTTTAATGAGTTCTCAGGCAGGGCGGCCGGAATACTGTATGCATTCAATATACCGAGTATAGCCTTGTGTTCGGTATTGTCAAACCAGCACATAGCAACTTTCTTATTCTGTCTGGGACTGTACCTACTGATTATCGGCATACATGAAAATAAATATGTATATTGGATTGTTGGATTTATCCTGTCCATGGGAAATATAATGAGGCCTCTTGGCATTTTTGTACTGGCAGCAATTACGGTAAGCATGATAATAAAGTATGGTTTATTAATGGATTTTAAAAATAAAGTAAAAAGATTTATTATAGACTACGGTAAGATAATCATCAGCTATTTCGTTACATTCTATTTAGTCAGTTATCTGATCATAGGGTTCGGCATTACAAAATATCCACTGTATAACAGAAATCCGTTATTAAAATTTGTACTGGGCTTAAACTACGAAACTACAGGTATTTACTCTCAGAAAGATATTGAATATCTGGACAGTTTCCCTCAGATGGAAGAAAAGAAAAGAGAAGAGAAAAAAATGATTCATGAAAGGATATCCGACAGGCAAAAACTGATAGAGTTATTTAACCAGAAATATGAAATCATGTGGGGTGACATTGATTCATCGGTATATTGGAGCTTTAACAATCTCGATATGGAATCATTGCAGAAAAAGGCAGAAAAGTACGAAAGGATTCAATATACGGTAATAATTCTTTTCATACTTGTTAGTTTGGGTTACCTGATTGTTAAACATAATACTGTAAAAGACATTCCTAAATATATGGTCTTTATACTTTTGATTGTCGGCTATATTTTCATTCACCAGCTGATAGAAATTCAGACCAGATACAGGCATTTCATACTGCCATCGTTTCAAATTTGTGCCGGTTATGGAATTTATGTCGCCTATAATTTGTCAATAAAAACAATAAAAAAATATATCTTCAAACATTAAACCCGAATTTAGTAAAGAATTTATACTTGCGAGGAACCAGCTTGCTCCAAAAAGCAAAAAACCCCCAGGGATAACCGAGAGCTTTTTGTACTCTAAGTCAACCTACAACCGGCCAAATATAATCATAAATATTATTTTTATAACACCCACCAGACACAAAACCCCAAGTATTAATTTGATTGCCTTCGCAAGGGCGCAATCCTCTCTATAAAGCCACTTATACAACATATCACCACATCCTTTCCTTTAAAATCACTTCATATGTTCTCATGTTAATCAAGTTTTCACGCCTCCACGCAAAAGTGCTACAATGCAGTCCATGATCCCGTTGGTATAGTAAAAACCATTATCCGCCTCC
>CAZANH010000026.1:0-10422 GCA_964486515.1 uncultured Eubacteriales bacterium | reverse complement strand
AAGATGGAAGATTACTAAAAAAGTGGGAGGTAATTTTAAGTTACTTGATACTGGTGATGCATTTTCATTGAATACTGGAACTGAATACACAGTAAAATTCGAGGCAGTAGGTAAAATTTTAAAAGGATATGTAAACGGGGTATTGCAATGTGAGGTCAGTGACACAGATCTCACCTCGGGTAAAACAGGATTATATACTTATTATTGCAAGGGAAGGTATGACGATGTAGAAATAAATGTGGAAACACCTTTTTACGGAGATGACTTTGGAGATGGCAATGCGGATGGATGGTCGGTGTCGGGTGGCACATGGAGTGTAGTAAATGATGGGAACTATAAGTATCAGAGCGACAATAATGGGAATGGTACGTATGCATATACGAACAAAGATTATGATGATTGTATTATAGAGTCAAATGTAAAACTCGTGTCTGAATATGATTCCTTGAGGGCATTAGGGCTGGCGGCAAGGTATACAAATAAAAACAACGTGTACAGATTTTATCATCATGGAGGCAAATGGAGAATTACTGAAAAAGTAGACGGCAACTATTCGTTGTTGGCCGAAGGCGACTCATTCACAGTAAATACAGGAACTGAATACAGAGTAAGGTTTGAAGTGATTGGTACAACCCTTAGGGGCTATGTGGACGGGGAACTGCAGTGTGAAGTAACTGATACGTCATTAACAACAGGCAAAGCCTGTTTGTTTAGCTACTACTGTAAAAGCAGATATGACGATGTAAAAATAAGTGAAAAAATTGCTGCTTCAGATTTTGAAGACAATGAGGCAAGTGGCTGGATTACTACAGGTGGAACATGGAGTGTGGTGGATGATGGAACTTACAGGTATGAATGCGACAACAACGGAACAGATGAATATGCCTATACCGGTGTAGAATATACTGACTGTACTGTTGAGGCGCTTTGCAAGTTCATATCCTCTTATAATGGTGATGCGAGGGCATTTGGCTTGGCCGCCAGATATAATGATAAAGGAAATGTGTATAGATTCTACCATCACAGTGGCAGATGGGTGCTTTCCAAGAAAGTGGGAGGTAGTTATACATTGCTGGATGCAGGTGATTCCTTTGCAGTATCAGATGGTTATGAATATATGGTAAAATTCGAGGTGGAAGGTTCGTCATTGAAAGGTTATGTAGACGGAGAGCTTCAATGTGAGGCCAACGATACAGCACTTACATCAGGGAAAATTGCTTTTTATGACTATTATTGCAAGGCATCATATGATGATATGAGAGTAACTAGGGAAGTTTTTGAAGAAGATTTTGAAGATGGTAATGCTGACGGCTGGTCGGTATCAGGCCATACATGGAGTGTAGCAGGCAATAAGTATAACTGTGACAACAATGGTGACCAAAAATATGCTTATGCGAACAGAAATTATGATGACAGTATCGTGCAGGCGGATGTCAGTTTAATATCGGAATATGACACCAGCAAGGAGTTTGGGTTGACTGCAAGATATACTGATACCGACAATTTATACAGGTTTTATTACAGCAACGGTTCATGGAGGATTTCCAAAGTTGATGGGGGAATACATACAGAACTGTCAAGTGGAAATTCATTTACGATAAACATCGATACTGAATATAATGTGAGATTTGAATTGAATGGTTCGTCGCTAAAAGGTTATGTGGATGGAGAATTGCAGTGCGAAGCAACTGATTCATCTCATACAACAGGAAAAATTGGCTTGTATAATTATTACTGTGAATCAGAATTTGATGATGTTAAGGTCAGAAATTGAGAGGATATTTACAATAATGTAATTGAAACAAATAACATAGCTAACAATTTAAGAGGGATGCATGGCATTTATATTCTTTCCCTTTAAATTGTGTAATAAACTATCCGGGAAACAGTAATCTGTTTCCCGGATATAAAAACTAGTGCAATATACCATTAATGGAGGAATCATAGTGGCAAATATTTTTAATGGTACAGACTATACATATATGTGGTGGGCTCATGGATGGAGAGGAAAGTCTATTGGGGAACATCATCTATTATGTGTGAAAACAGGGAATTTCGGGCTGGTTTTTGACGCAGGAAGGATATCGGTGTTTAAGCTTGGTCCTTTCCTGGAACCTGGAATTGCATATGAATCCCTTGAGGAAAAGGACGGTATGATATTTAATCTGCCTTATGCATCAAGTATGTGGCATATTGTCGCGGACGGCATGCTCCACAAATGCAAACCTGATAGCTTAAAACAACATAATAAAGTTGAAATAAAACGATTGAAGCTTCCTGAGGGTTTAACATCCCAAACGTCTCCCAAGGGAAAAGTAAGAATAATTGAAAGTGGACGTTTTGTGCAAAGGTTTGATGTGACAGACCTAGTTTTTGAGGATAATTCAGGTAATGTAATTGATGTCAAAGGCAGGATTGAAATAACTGTACTGCCGGAATATATTTCAATGGTATTTGAAGTTGCTCCTGGGGTTGATATAAACAATTCCCAATTGAGAGCGGTAATGAAATTGGATTCAGAATGGAAAAGAGTTGAGAAGACAAGAAATGGTTGCTTAAATATAGCTGCCGGGAAGAATAAATTCCTGATTGTAAAAAAGTCGAATTCTGGACAAAGTATAACTGTTAATGGCAAGGGGAAAAATGCAGGTTTTACAGTAAGCAGTAACAATGAAATTATGAAAGCTGGTAGTAAATATAGTGTGTCCTTTCTGCTTTATCCAGTGAGAAGTCCTGATATGGAGGAGGGGGCATATTACAGTTATCTGGAACCTGAAAATATCATCATGAAGGGAATTATGCCGTACAAGCAGGATGTTCAGGTAGAGTATGACAAGGAGCACGGATGGTATTATGCGGAGCTTTGTGACCATTCTTCCTACTGGGATATGGAAAACAACAGAAACCTTGTGGAAAGAATACATATATCCGTAAAAAACCCGGATGAAGTTATAAGAAAAGTACCGTTGATGTTTGCAAAAGATTATGATTTTGTAGGGATAACCGGGATCTGTCCTGTATTGAGGGATACTGATGGCATCCCTACAGGAATTACTGTTCAAATATCGAAGAACTGGCATTATAAGAATGACAGGCAAATTCTTTATGACGGACCGTGGTTCCATGGATTTACCATCCTTGAAGTGACGCCCGGTGAAATTTTAGAGTTTGAATTAACAATTGCATATGCCTTGTGGGGTGGGGTTCCCGCGGCATCTCATGCTCAGCTGTGTCTGATAGGATATGCTGTAAACCAGTTGTGGGATCAGGTTGCCATCGGAAGCTTCGGTGAATCAATATGCTATGACCCGGAGATGTGTCTTGGAAGGTCCATGATTGATGATATCAGGCCACTGATGGTTAAATCCATGAGGGAAGGTTCGAATGGAAAATGGAATTGGACTAATAATGTCGGCGGAGGAGATTTCCTTGTTTACTTTGATGAAGAGAATAAAAGACAGTGCTTGTCTGGAATGAAGACATTTTATAAGAGATACGGACCCAATCTCACAGAGGTTCATTATGCGGGTGTGACTGAAAACGGCAATATATCCTCACATATTACAGTGTCTTCTCCGAGATGTGATGATATTAACCGTGCGTATCATAAATTCCGGTATGATGTCTTGAAAACAACTCCTTTCAAACGGCTTGCATTTTATCAACTGGGGGCTGACGGATATAACAACCACCAATTTAATAAAATGGCGTACGGAGATGCCCAAGGACTTGATAAGGAATGGCAGCCGAATAAAGGTGGATTAAGATATGAGGTTGAAGGTATACCCTTCAAAGGGAATCAACCTTGGTTTTCACTGCATGATTCGATACCAGGTTTGTATTATGACGGCTTCATTCCTCCAAAAGGCGCATGGGCGAACCGGGGAATTGTTGTACGTTCCTGGAATGCCCGTCTTGGAGGTGAATACATTCCCTTCCCGTTCGCTTCTGTGTACTTGACGGAAGACCAAATTGGCTCCGCCAATGTGGAACTTGTTCCTCCACCTTCTTTAAAAATGCTGCAGCCGGGAGATTTCATTGAATGTGAAGTAGAGTTGGTTGTATTGCCTGTTCATGAAGAGGATTATTATGGACCCAACGAGGCATTCGAAAAATCACTTGAAACGGGTGCGAATACTTGGGAACCAGTTTTCAGGCAGGCTGCTGGTAATAATGTTGATGTAAGTAGCAGCCATGGAGAAATATTGCATCAGTATCCTATAGTAATCAAGCTGGATGAGAAACAATGTGCGGAATTTGAGATTTTCGGCGGTCTGGGATATGTACCTGTTACCTTTGTCGGTCTGAATTCTTATAAAGACTGGGTTTTGGAGAGATTCACCCGGGGTGAATGGATAAAAGTAGACCAATCGGTGCATGGAAATGATTACTGGCAGACAGATTATGACAGTTGTATAAACAAGTGGAGTATTACATACAACGTAAATCTGGATGACAAGCCTAAAGACGGAAAAAGTTTTTTCAGATTCAGGAGAGCTATATTATAAGCAGAAAGGAGATTCAATATGAGTAATACAAAAAAGGTCTATTATCCAAAATTCAGTTGGAACAAAGTACCGCTTTATTCACATTTCGGCAAGAATGAAGGAGAGCTGACTGATGAAGAAGTGAATTTCATAGTTGAACATTTTGATTTTCTGTGCCTGGAGAAAAAACACGGGTACGGACAGTATGGAAATACCGAGGATGGAACGGTTGCAGATGTAAAAAAAATTAAAGCATTAAACCCTGACCTTAAAGCAATTTTTTATCTAAATGGTTTTATTAATTACCGTTTTTACAAATCAGAAGATATGAATATGGGCAATAACCTGCTGTTAAAAAAGAATAATGGGGAATTAATGCACAAAAATAATACTTTGACCTATTTTGATTTGGCAAATTCTGAAACACGAAAAAGATGGATAAGCTTTGCCAAAAAGATGGTCTTGGATGAAGGTTTTGATGGATTGTTTATTGATGCTGTTCCTCAAGTAGAATCCATTAACGCCCAGCCTGAAATCGCTGATTCAATAGGTTTACAGCTAGGTGAAAAACGTCACACCCAGTTGAAAGAGGGGCTCTATACTCTATTTAAAGATTTGAGAAAGGAAATTGACGATAAAATAATATTGTATAATGGTATGCGCAGCAATGATGAATATGGTCTTCAAGGAACAAATGCGCTTCCATTAAGTGATGGTGTAACAATTGAGCATTTTAGTATACTGTTGTCAAAAACACCCGATTCAATGGCTTCTGACATTGAACAAATGTCCAAGGCAGGAAAACAGGGAAAAATAGTTGTATTAAAAGGTTGGCCAGGTTTTTGCTGGCTGGACAAGGACATGATAAAAAAATCCCATGATGAAAAGTGTGAAATTGCAAGGCAGAAATTAGGTTTCCAGTTGGCGTGTTTCCTGGCGGGTGCACAGGAATATTCGTATTTTTGTTACTCATGGGGATATTTGGCTAAACACGGTGCTTTTGAGTGGTATGATGAATTTGATAGATTTATTGGCAGGCCTTTTGCGGATGCTGAAAAACATGGTTATACTTTCGTGCGTGAATTTGAGGGCGTTAGTATTGAAGTGAATACAAAAACCAAAGAATACAGACTTGATTGGAAAAAATAATCTGGATTAGGACGGTGTTTTATGAGACAAAAAAACATACTCAAGTTAAACTACCCTGCTTCCTGGTGGGGGGCCTTGTGGCGGGAGGCGTTGCCTTCAGGGAACGGTGAGACAGGTGCAGCTGTTTACGGAGGTGTGTATGAAGAAACCGTCATGCTGACTCATTCAGATCTGTGGTGGAAAGGACGTATACCTGAAATGCCGGATGTAAGTGACAAGTTGCCGGAAGTAAGGGACCTTCTTTTTAACAATGAAGCAAAAAAAGCTGACAGGGTACTTGCAGATACTTTGAAAAAAAGAGGGTATGATCCAAAAATTGCAAGCCCACTTCCGTTGGGTGATTTAAAAATTGTTATGCCGCTACAGAAAGCATTCAAGGATTATCAAAGAAGCCTTGATATGGAGAGTGGAGAAATTTTAGTCGAATGGAGAGATGGAGAAACTTTTTATAGGAGAAGGTTGTTTGTATCAAGACCTCGTAACATTGTGGTGTGCAGGATAGAAAGAGAAGGAGTAAAAAATATCAATTCCCAAATATGGATGGATATTCATGACAGGGTTGATATCCATAACAAGGTAAAAGATGCAAAGTCTTATCTACCGCAACAGCTTGAAACAAAAGCTGAAAATGGATTGATTTATTATGCAGCACAAAATGATGACGGTACTGATTTGGGAGCGGTTGTAAGGGTCATGCCGGAAAATGGAACGATTGAGCATACTCAGGGGCAGGTTAAAATAATCGATGCACAAAGTGTTCTAATATATGCAAAACTTTTTGTGAAAGGAAAGAGAAAGAAAGCATGGGCAAGACTTAAAGATGAACTTGTGAAACTGAAAAACGACTACTATCGCTTGTTTAAAGAGCATAAAAAAGAACATGGCAGGATATTTAATTCAGTGACATTTGATTTGCATACAGACGGACATTACAAGTCCAACGAAGAACTGTTGATGGAAGCTTATAAAGGTGAAATTCCCGGAGTACTCATAGAAAAAATGTGGTCGTATGGGCGGTATCTTTTAATGTCGAGTTCCAAAGAAGGCAAACAGCCTTGCCATCTGTATGGTCTTTGGTGTGGTGAGTACGAAGGCATGTGGGCTTTTAACATGGCAAATGAGAACATACAGATGATATACTGGCAAGCTCTTTCAGGCAATATGCCAGAGTTAATGCTTGCTGTATTTGACTATTATGAACATATGATGGATGATTTCAGAGAAAATGCAAAGAAGCTGTATGGCTGCAGGGGAATATACATTCCGGCACCTACAGCTCCCGGTACAGGACTACTTATGCATGTAGTGCCTCATATTATTCATTGGACAGGTGCAGCGGGCTGGATTGCTCGTCACTATTATGACTATTATCTGCATACAGCAGACATGGATTTCCTGAAAAACAGGGCTCTTCCTTTTATGAAAGAAGTTGCCCTTTTTTATGAAGACTTTTTTATAAAAGGAGAAGACGGTTATTTTATTAGCTGTCCGTCAAATTCACCGGAAAATACTCCGGGCAACTACTGGAATGGAAAAGGAATGGGTGCGACAATGGAAACCACCATTAATGCAACTATGGACTTTGCAATTGCAAAGGAGCTTTTGTCAAACCTTGTTGAAGGCGCTCAAACTGCCAGTATGTATATCGATGAAATAGACAAGTGGAATGATATGTTAAACAAGATACCGCCATATCAGATAAACAAAGACGGTGCAGTGCGGGAATGGATGCATCCTTGTTTCGATGATAACTATCATCATAGGCACCAAGCACATATCTATCCAGTATTTCCAGGTACGGAAATAACAAAGGAAGAAAATCCTGAGCTTTTCCAAGCTTTTGTTACAGCAGTTAAAAAGCGCTTTATGGTTGGATTAAAGCAGCAGTCAGGTTGGTCCTTGGCTCATATGGCCAACAGCTATGCAAGGATGGAAGAAGGTAATTTGGCTTTGGAATGTCTTGCAATCTTAAGCCGTTCAGGTATTATTAACAATTTTTATACTCTTCATAATGATTGGAGAACAATGGGGATAGGTGTTAATCTTCAATGGGCACCGGTTCAGTTAGATGCTAACATGGGTTGGGCGGCTGCTGTGAATGAGATGCTTTTATTTTCCAAACCAGGTTTGATAAAGCTACTACCCGCTCTGCCAGATAAATGGGAAAAAGGGAATGTAAAAGGGCTGCTTTGCCGGGGTGGTATAAAAGTAGATATGGAATGGGATATGAAAAAAGGTAAACTGACAACTATTATGCGTCCTGTAAAATCACAGCAAGTTAAAATCAAAGTACCCTTTGATATAAAATTACTTCAGGTAAACGGCAAGTTTTCAGTGATGTCTGATGGGAGTTATATACAAAACTTCATGTTGAAAAAGAATGAGAAATCAGTGATAGAGGTTTGGAGGAAAAATTAGTAATGATTTATAAAGAAAATCTATGGGACATGAAAAAACTTTATCAGGTTCCGCATATATATGCAACGAATCTATTCGCTGTAGAAAATATGAAGTCCTTTTTCTATGAAGGTCTAATTTATATTTGAGGATATTGACGAGCCAATAAATAAGCAGTGGTTTTATTATTTATGGAAGGAGGTGGCATACTTGCAAAGCTGCAGTAAAAGGAAATGAACTCTTTGCTGAGATACCTGGACATTGCAGAGCTTTGTTCTTTAACATTACTGATGATCGTGAACTTATAGTAAGTTCAAATTACATGGAAGTTTGTAAAAACTTATAAAGAAAGGAATGAATATTTTACTATGATAAACGAAAAAACAAATATTATTTTTATTTTTGCTGATGACTGGGGTTATGGCGATTTGGGCTGCTATGGCCATCATGAACTAAAAACGCCCAATCTGGATAGACTTGCGCAGCAGGGAACACGCTTCATGCAGTTTCATACGACAAGTCCTGTTTGTTCACCAAGCCGTTGTTCAATATTGACCGGACATTATCCGGCAAGACACAGAATTCACGGACATTTTGCACGTTATGACCTGAATGAAAAAAGGCATATGCCTAACTGGCTTGATCCTGATGTTTATACACTCCCAGGGCTTCTTAAGGAAAACGGATATCGCACTGCCCATTATGGCAAATGGCATCTTGGAGGAGGCGGAGGTATACATGGACATCCGGATGCACCGGAACCGCAAAATTATGGATATGATGATACAAGGGTCTGGAATGGAAACGGACCTACATGGGTAGGGAGCAGTCGGTGGCCATTTACAGTGCATAATGACTCAGATGAAGAGTTCTTGTGCCATTCCGACTGTCTGGCGGTTGAAGAAACCATAAAATTTATTGAGTCGGATACAGACAAGCCTTTTTTCATAAATATATGGATCAGGACTCCCCATACTCCCATACGTGCGACTGAAGAGCAGCGAAAGCCTTATAAACATATTGATGAACCAAAACAGACATATTATTCTGCTTTAACCGAAGCTGATAAACAAGTAGGAAAACTCTTGAACAAATTAGATGAATTAAATCTGGCAGATGAGACATTGGTAATATTTTCAAGCGACAACGGTCCTGAAAGTGTACACGCACATGCACCGGAAACAAGATATTGTCAGGGGAGTACGGGAGGTTTGAGGGGAAGAAAACGTAGCCTTTATGAAGGTGGGATAAGGACACCTTTTATAGCAAGGTGGCCCGGAAAGATTCCAGCGGGAGAAATAGATTTTTATTCACTTATAAGCGGTGTTGATATGTTGCCGACAATTTGCAATATTGCCGGTGTTAATATCCCCGAAGACCTTAATCCCGATGGCATTGATATTACTGATATACTGCTTGGAAAACAATTTGAAAGACCAAAACCACTTATGTGGGAATGGCGTCCGGCAGACCAGAGCCCGGAATCAAATGAATGTCCCATGCATGCAATAAGGGAAGGGAAATATGTTCTGTTGAAGAATCCAAATGGCAACAGGGTTGAACTTTATGATATATATGAAGACCATGCACAACTAAATAATGTTGCTTACAAATATACTGATACAGTTGACAGATTGAGCAGACAACTTGATAAATGGACTGAAGCTTTGCCTGACAAGCAAAGCAGACCAAAAGGGAGAGTGGAATTGTAAAACATGATATATCTTACAATACCTCCCACTGTTTGTTAGAGTAGTATCATAGCCGACAGACCATACACCGCTGTGACGGTTTGGTAAATATTTTGTAACTTGTGTCGTGTTAAGACCTGCTTCAATGAACGTAGTGATATTAAAAATACCCCGCAAAAAGATTTCCCACAAGATGCCCGGGAGGTACAAGCGGTTCATAGTATTTGCCGTTATATTCGATATATTTGTCCGTATGGGTTACGGTAACCATATTGTCAATACTGTCCCCGCCTATGAAAAAATTATAGGTATTTTTCTCCTCGATATTTTTATCTACACTGCCGGATGGTATTTCCTCTCCCAAGGCTTCTTTTATCGCCCTTACACATTTGTTTATGCGGACCTGTTCGGTGAATTCTTTCCCATTTGAATAATCACCTGCAAATATCAGTTTCTTCGCGTTCATAAGATAATTGAGGCTGTCCTTTGAGGTGTTGTGTTTTGCCGGGAGAAAAAACTGTATCTTTTCTATAAACTCAATATTCGGCGTGACAAACTTGACAGCCATGCCTTCCCTTCCTATACCGTAATCGTAGGCCGTATCGCTGTCCATAAGCACAAGGAGCCTGTTGTCTGTAGTCACTACCATACCGTACTCTCCAAAATCCAGTCTGTAAAAAGGATATGCCGCCTCTCTC
>CAZANH010000025.1:0-13443 GCA_964486515.1 uncultured Eubacteriales bacterium | reverse complement strand
AAGAGCTTCCACTGTAGCTTCTGCTAGATTGCCAAGAGTGAACGGATCAGCATCCGCAACCGCGAGAAGTCCTTTGCTTGCTGCAAAAGGAAGTACATTGCCCCACGCAAAATCTACATTTTCAACATACCCAAGAGCTGTGAGAAGCACCTTGTAATATGCCGCTGCAGTCATTTCGCCGCGCGGGTCAAACATGTTGTCACCTACGCCCTGCCACCCGAGATCCGGATTGGCTTTAAGGTAAGCAAGCATATTCTGACCTTCAGGCCAGATAAGATCGGCATCGTCGAAGTTATCTTCTCCGGGATATGCAAGCGCTATGTCTTCAAGGCCTTTTAGCCTCAAGTACATTATAGCTGCCTGGTATCTCTGAGGTGTTGAAACGAGATATTCCGCAGTCACACCTTCGCCGGTACCTTCGAGCATGCCCAGTATTTCGCACTTTTCAGCGTCAGTCACATCGTCAGCAAATACAGGAACCACAAAAGTCGCAAGCATTGCTACAGCTAAGACTACTGCTAAAAGCTTTTTGAGATTTTTCATACTCTCAAATCCTCCTTATTAAAAATATTTGGGATAAGGTTAAAATTTTAAGCCGGGTCACACCCTATCCCTGAGATAACCCAGCCGTTTTTTCAATTTGGTCAGAAGGGATATGCTACCCCCCTGACTTCAAATTGATTATATCACCGCCTTCAATACCCGTCAACATATCAAAATCAAGTGTAAAGAAACTGTAATAGAATTGCAATATAGCATGTCTACTGCATTTTCGCCGTTTTGATGACCTGCGATGCGGATAAAGCCGGCGTAATATACCTCCTTTAAAAGTTCTGGTACACGCATCAGTTGCATGTCCAAAATAATACAAGTTAAATTATACCACTGTGTAATAATATTTTCAATGCTTTTATAAATTTATTCGACATAAGAAATAAAAATCCCTGCTTTTAAGATGAATTTATTGTGTGGCAGATTATCCGTGCTTTTTAAGACAACAGTTTTTGTATTTTTTTCCGCTTCCGCAGGGGCATGGGTCATTTCTTCCCACTTTAATCACATTTACTCCATAAATATTTTTATCCAATGAAACTTCGGCTCCCGTACTGTTTATTATTTTTATATCCTGTTTCAGTGTATTCAAGTCCAACCTTATTCCCTGAGGATTTTTTAGTATCCTGTTAATAAATGTCCTGCTGCAGGAGAATATTTTATCGTACTCCTTTTTTATAATCATTGCGGAATCCGTAAATTTATAGGCGCTGTTCAAAATAAATCTCTCATAGGCATCAGTAATATCAGAAAAGTAATTAACATCTTTACTTGAATCAATAATCATTTCAAAATATTTAATTAAAAGGCTGTCTATTCTTTCATCCTTTTCAAACCTTTTAAAATCCGAAGATAACCGGTTATACCCGGTTATCTGATTATGAATCCGTTTAAGTACCGGTTCATCAGGATTCAGCTCATATGACTTTTCTAAAAGCATATCAGCATATTCCTCGTTTATTGACCCTTCGTATTCTAAAACCTTACTTTCAAGAACCCACGTAACATTTTTCCTTAAAATATCGTCTTCATTCGCCATTTCAGACATGGCTCCAATATCCGAACGGAGGTCCTCAATATTTCCGGATTTTATATCCGTATCTATAAGTTTCTCATAAACGTATAGATTCTCTCCACAGTAATCCATAGCATTAAGGAGGCATTCCCTTGAACCTGTGTAGTCCCCTTTTTCAACCAGGCAATCGGATAATCCTGTCCATGCCGATTCATGGCCTATATCAAGTACGATGGATTCCCTGAATATCTTTTCGGCTTTTGTGTAAGAACCGGCCTCATATAAAGCAAAACCGTAATTTACATGAAAAACAACCCTGTCCGGATAGTCATTGGCAAGCTTACTGAAAAGGTCCACCGCTTTTTTATATTTCCCGAGTTCAATATATGTAAGCCCAAGAAGGTTTCTTATATATCCTGTGCTCGGGGATAACATAAATGCTTTTTCAAGCTGTTCTTCAGCCGTATCATAATCTTCCTCTTCATATGCCTTTCTTCCAAGTTCAAAGTTTTTGTTGGCAAATTCCGGAGATAGACTGTTTTCGTCATATTCCCTTCTGTTTTCTTCGTCATAAAGTGTATCATATGCCTCTCTCAGTCTTTTAAACTCTTCCGGATATTTTTCAGGCGGGTATCTTCGCACATTATTGAAATATGCTCTTTTTATATCCTGTATATCGGCATCATATCCGATTCCAAGTACTTCATAATAATTTTTACCCATAAACACTTTTTCCCCCGGCTTAATTTATATTCTTTCGGTAGCTTTCATATAATTCAGGGCCTCGGTATTTGAACAATCAAGTCCCAGTGCCTTCTGCCACTGCTTCCTGGCTTTTTTCACAAAGCCTCTTTCCATGTATAACAGGCCTGAAAGGTTATACAGGCTTGTAAAAATCGGATATTTACGTTTTAAATGTTTAAGAATATTCATCGCTTTTATGTATTTGCCGTCGGTTATAAATCTGATACTTGAATTATATCCTTTTACGAACTCAATAAACTCAAGCGATTTCATGGTTTCTAGATATACTGACGCGGGGTTTTGGTTTGAGCTGGCATTGTATTCGAATTTACTGGACAGCTCAAGTGTCAGGCTCAATATCCAGGCATTTGCCGCCTGTTCAAACTCTCCGAGTATATAGTGACAGAGCCCTTTTACATTTAAAACCGTTATGTCGTATATACCCGCACCAAGAGCATGTTCAAGACATCCCAACGCATCAGAAATCCGCCCTTTGTTTATATGTGACAACGCCTCGTTATAGCTGCACAGGCATATTGCTTCTGTTAACTGCGTTTTCATCACAACCTTTCTGATTAACGCCTGTTTTTCCCTTCGGATGCTTCATAAAGTATGTCCATAAGCTCATCTTCATATCTTCTCGCCGCTGTTTCTTCCTCTTTTGCTATGGCCTTTTTAAGGTCATGAAGCAATTCCTTTACTATCTGCCTCTCAAAGTCAAACCTCATATCGCCTTTTTTTTGATTCGGATCAGCAGTTTTAATATAAAGTTCCGCCTTTTTTATAAGCGCCCTGTAGCGCCTTGATAACTTTGAATTCTTCCAGGCTTCCTCTATGTCTATTTCCCTCTCCATTTTTACATTGGCTGTGTCAACGGTTACCCCGGCTTTTTTACCGATGCTTGTAACAACTGCGTTTACGTTGAGAATTCCGTTAATATCGTATGAAAATTCAACATCTATGCTCTCTTCTCCTCTTGGATTGGCAGGAACACCCGTAAGCAAGAATTCGCCTATAAGGTTATTATTCTTTGCTAACCTGTCATCTCCCTGATATACGTTTATTTCAACCTCTTTCTGATAGTCATAGGATGTATAATACCTGCGGCTGACGGATACCGGTACAGTGGTATTTCTCTTTATCAGGGGATCAAATATGCCTTCCATGCGTATACCCAGCACCTCACTAACTATATCGATCCCAAGAGTGTAGGGGCAAACATCCGTTATAACTATATCCTTTTCCGATGAGATTATGCCCTCCTTTATTGCTGCCTGGATACAAGCCCCTGCCGCTACCGCTTTGTCAGGATCAAGCTCATGCAGCGGCTCCTTGTTAAACTTTTTCGCAAGCAGCTTTCTCACCATAGGAATCCTTGTTGAGCCGCCAACCGGAATAACCGTTTCAATATCCTTTTCTTTCAGGCCTGCATCCTGAAGTGCCATATCAATGGGCTCCAATGTCGATTCAATCATATCCTTTATAAGGGTTTCAAATTTATCACGGGTTATTTTCATATCAATGCCAAGCGGTTTGCCTTTTTCATCACTTGTAATGAAAGGCAGGTTAATCCGTGTCATCTTATTTTCGGAAAGCTGTATTTTTGCTTTTTCGCATGCCTCCTTGAGCCTTGCCATAGCTTTTTTATCAGAGGAAAGATTTATTCCGTATTCATTTGAAAAACTTTCAATAACATGTTTTACAAGAACCTCGTCAAAATCCTTGCCTCCAAGATGATTGTTCCCGTTACTTGCCTTTACGTCAAGAACACCTTCAAACATTTCAAGAACGGTTACATCAAGGGTACCCCCTCCAAGATCATAGACAAGTACGTGTTTTATGTCTTTCATATGGTTTATCCCATATGCAAGCGCAGCTGCGGTAGGCTCATTTATAATTCTTTCAATTTTAAGCCCTGCCAGTATTCCCGCTTCTTTTGTAGCAGCCCTCTGCCTGTCCGTGAAATATGCGGGGACAGTAATTACTGCTTCTTCCACTTCTTCACCCAGATATTCGGAAGCAATTGATTTCAGGTGACTAATTATGCAGGCTGATATTTGCTGTGGTGTCATTTTTTCGTTTCCCGGCCTTAAAATTTCGTCCGTTCCCATAAGGCGTTTCACTTCAATAACAGTATTTTCAGGTTCAAGAACTGCATAACTTATCGCCGGCTCACCTACTTTCCGTGTGCCGTCAAGAGCAATATAAACAACCGAAGGAATTATCTGATTTCCGTTGGAATCAGAAATTATAACCGGTTTTCCGTTTTCATATACCGATACTTCAGATGTTGATGTGCCAAGATCAATCCCTATTATCCTGCTCATTTTTATTTTCCCCTTTTATATTATTTTGTTCATCATTTTGTTCATCCTGTGAGTTTGGTCCACTGTTTATTTCGTAATCAGTTTCATTTGCCATATCACTGATTTTATTTACAATAACCTCCGCCTTCCTTATTAACCTCCCTTTATATAAATATCCTGTTTTTCTTATCTCAGCTATTTCCTGTTCATTCTTTTTTGAATCCTTTACAATACCAACTGCCGTATGGTTCCTGTCGTCAAAGGTTTTCCCAAGGGGCTCAAGTTTTGTAATCCCAATATCATCCAATACTTCATTTATACTTGAAATCACGCTTTTCATCTGCTGAGCCCATGAGCTGTCACCAAACTCCATTATGAAATGAGACACATATTCTATGATATCGCATATGTTCAATACTTTTAGAATATTGGAAGTTTCATTGTCTTCATATTTTTTTAGTTTTTCTTCAAGCATTTTCAATTTTTCCCTAAGGAAAGAATTTATTTCATCTTTCTCGGAAAGAGATGTATTCAGCCTCTCATTGTCCTGTTTCAGCCTGTCTGAAACTTCAAGCATATCATCCGAAAGCACTTCTATTGTCTGTAATGTCTTGAACTGATTTTTTGAAAGCCTTGTTATTTCATTCGCTATGAGGTCATTTACACTGTCCGGGATATGCTGTATATCGGGGGTACCATCATTTGGTTCAGCGGTGTTTGGGCCATTTTTTGAGGCATCCGGTGAAACTGAAACCGGTGTTGTGTTTTTTTGTGAATAAGTTATTTCCGGTATTATAACTTTCCTGTATTTTTTTAGTTCTTCCCTGGGATCAAACAAGAATTTACCTCCGCATACATTTTTTATATGGTTAAAAATAATTTTTATATGTAACTTCTTTTAAATTATACATTTATCATCTTTTTTTATCAACATCATTTCTTAATTTATTTTTTTCTGCAAAATCAGATGTTGGTATCTTGATGAATATTTCTTCAAGTAGATGAGAAGGGCTGTGAATGCTATGAAATGTGAGATGGAAAAAGCCGGGCAAAGCCCGGCTTTTCTTAATACGCTTATGGGGTAACATACCTTGCGGTACTTATTTCCTGCCGTAATTCCTTTCAGCCATTTCTATGGCCTTTTTAACAATGTTCCCGCAGTCACGGGATGTTACGGAACCCCAGCCTTCATTCTGTACCGTGTTGTAGACACCCAGTTCTTTTGCAATTTCATACTTCAGGTTGTCTGACATTAAACCGTTTCGTCTGCTCAAAATGCACACCCCCCGTTTTTTTGCCAATTCCGTTTGCAGTACAAGCGTACACTTTTAGTATGTGCAGACTTTAAAAAATTATCTGTGGTAATTTTTTTTACGGCATTTTATGGCATTTGTTCAGGTTTCGAAGGCCTTGAAATATAGGAAAGAGCCTCCGAAGCCTCCATACTGAAACTCTGGCTTGTTGCCATGTCTCCAAGTGCAACCATTCCGATAAGCATATTGTTTTCAACTACAGGGAGCCTTCTGATCTGCCGGCTTGACATTATATCCGTAATTTCGTCGGCATCCCTTTCAGGAGAAACCGTATATATGTCATTGGACATTACATCTTTCGCCGTCATTGTTTTCGGGTCGGTTCCATGTGCCACATTCCTTAGCACTATGTCCCTGTCCGTTACTATACCTACTACACCGCTTTGGTCACAAACCGGTATGGAGCCTACATTGTGCTTCTGCATCAGCTGTGCTGTTTCCGTTATGTTAGTCATCGGATTAACATAGGCAACATTTTTTGTCATTATATCCTTTACTTTCATTTTTTCATACTCCCTTTCAAAAAAAAGATTTATTCTATTTTGTCCGAAAATACAAAAATATATTAGTTTACAGAGCATTTTTGTCTGTTTATCAACAGGCCTGTGGATAACATTTTTCGCTGTACAATTCCGGAAATGCAGTGTATAAGCATATTTGCCCATTTTAAATTATGTTAACCAAATTTTAATCAATTTTCTGTGGATAACACAAGAAATTATCCACAGGATGTAATAACGTCTTGACTTGATAATAATTTTGATTTTATAAACAATTATTTTTTACTATTTTTTAAGGACAAATCTGTCAAAGTACTGTCTTCAGATACACATTGAGTATATCCTAACCTTCCATATATTACAACCTGTGTTTTCACCCTTTGACTCTGCAAGCATACTTGTAATTCAGTTATTATGGTTTCATGATATTCATTTATAAAACAGTTTTTTGTGACTTATCATATTTTTAATATTTATTTTATATAAAATTCATGCTTATATCAAGCGCCTTTGCGGAATGTGTCACTGCTCCGGTAGAAATCATATCCACACCTGTTATCGCAATACTTCTCACTGTTTTTTCGGTTATATTTCCCGATGCCTCTGTTAAAACCCTTCCTTTTATAATATCAACGGCTTTTTTCATGGTTACAGTGTCCATATTGTCAAGCAGTATTATGTCGGCACCTGCTTTCAGTGCTTCTTCAACCTGAGAAAGGTTTTCAGTCTCAACTTCTATTTTATGCATATGTGAAATTTTTTCGCGTGCGCGTTCCACCGCATTTGTTATGTTACCTGCAGCAGCTATGTGGTTATCCTTTATAAGGACACCGTCGGAGAGTGAAAATCTGTGGTTTTTCCCGCCGCCCATCAAGACTGCGTATTTTTCAAGTGCTCTCAAACCCGGTGTGGTTTTTCTCGTATCAACAATCCTCACGGGCAGGCCTTTTACCTGCTCACACATTCTCCACACAGCCGTCGCTATACCTGAAAGCCTCTGAAGAATATTGAGGGCTGTCCTTTCACCCTTCAGGAGCACCCGTGTATTCCCCTCTATTTTTGCGGCAGTTGTTCCTTTTTTTAAATAATTCCCGTCTTTTTCCGCCTTTTCAAATGCCACACCCCTGTCAAGCGTTTCAAATACTGCGGCTGCAATGTCAAGCCCCGCAAGCACGCCGTCTTCCTTGAATACTATTACAGCCTTTGACATAGAACCCTTTTCCACTATGCTGTCTGTTGTTATATCTCCGTAAGGCATGTCCTCATTTAATGCGTTTTTTATAAGATTATCAAGATTAAAATCATTTATTTCAAACATCTTTATGCTCCCTGTTTTTCATAATATGCTTTTTCCATCTTTTATCATCCGGTTCCGGATAATCCGTACGGAAATGGGCTCCCCTGCTCTCCTCCCGTTCAAGAGCGAACTCTGTCACAAGAATCGCCATAAGAAGCATGTTTTGCAGTTCAAAATCCGCCGATGTGCTGTTCTTCAAACCATTTATCTCTTCACGGTATTTCTCCAGCATGACCAGTGCATCCTTGAGGTTTTCCCTGTTTCGTATTATCCCTACATTCTCGGTCATTATGCTTTTTATTTCCGACTTTATCAGTTTCCTATCCTGATTTTTCTGTTTCCTTCCCGTCGTATATTTCAATTTGAACACCGGCGGCTTCCTTTTTTTATTATTTACAATCCGCGAAACCTCACCGCTTATCTTATGGCCGAAAACAAGGCCTTCTATAAGGGAATTGCTCGCGAGGCGGTTTGCACCATGTATCCCTGTACACGCGGCTTCTCCGCATGCATAAAAGCCCTCCACATCAGTCCTTCCATATACATCTGTCTTTATGCCGCCCATGCAGTAATGCTCCGCCGGGGCAACGGGTATGTAGTCCTTTGATATGTCTATTCCGTATTCCCCACAAGTCTTATATATGTTTGCGAACCGGTTTGAAAGATATTTTTTGTCCAGTGAAGTAATATCAAGATATACATGGGCCGACCCGGATTTTCTCATTTCTTCAAATATGGCACGGGAAACGACGTCCCTTGGCGCAAGTTCCTTCATCTCATGATAATCGGGCATAAACCTTTTCCCGTTCTTATTTCTAAGTATTGCCCCTTCGCCTCGAAGCGCTTCCGATAAGAGAAAGCTTTTATTTTCAGCATGGTAAAGGACAGTGGGGTGAAACTGCACAAACTCCAGATCAGTTAGCGGTATGCCCGCCCTATAGGCAAGGCATATACCATCTCCTGTTGCTACTTCGGGATTTGTGGTATTTTTATATATCTGCCCAAACCCTCCCGTCGCACATACAACAACATGTGACAAGAATATCCTGAGCTTGCCCCTTATTTCATCAAAAGCTATTACGCCCTTGCATTTTCCGTCTTCCACAAGAAGGTCCAGGACAAACGTCCTCTCATTTATACTGATGTTGTTCCTTGTCCTCACCACGGAAATAAGTTTGTCACAAACTTCTTTCCCTGTCGTATCACCCGCATGTATTATCCTGTTTTTGCTGTGGGCTGCTTCACGTGTGAAAGACAGCTCCCTCGGGCTTTTCCTGTCAAACATGACCCCAAAGTCGCATATCCTCTCTATGTTTTTGGCAGCCTCTTTTACAAGGACCCATACACTTTCTTCATTGCACAAGCCTGCCCCTGCATATATAGTATCCTTGAAATGCAGAGTCGGTGAGTCTTCACTGTCGAGTGAAACCGCGATACCTCCTTGCGCAAGGACTGAGTTGCTTATTTCGATTTTTTCCTTTGTAAGTATTGCCACATCAAGATCTGACGGGAGTTCAAGCGAGGTATAAACACCGGCTATCCCACTTCCGATTATTATTGTGTCATGATACTCGAATTCAAGCTTTTTCGTATCAAAATCAACCAAATACCGGTAGTCATTCATTTTGAACCTTCCTTATTTACCTCATTTACCTCATTTACCTCGAGCATTTTCTCAAGCGCTTTTTTTGCTTTATTTGCCGTATCATCATCAATCTCAATGCAATATTTCATCTCGTTAAGTGAATTATAAACACTCAACAGGGATGTTTTTTTCATGTCAGGGCATATAAACGGATTAGACATCAGGTAAAATTCCTTTTCCTGACTGTTTTTACGAAGAGCATGCAGAATACCCATTTCAGTCCCTATAATAAACTCCTTGTGTTTACTTTTTAATGCATAATCGGTTATCTGTTTTGTACTTCCAATAAAATCAGCCTCTTCAAGCACCTCAAGCTTACATTCCGGGTGTACAAGCACTAATGCATCGGGGTGTGCTTTTTTTGCGAGTAATACATCCTTTTTTGTATGCATGTCATGTGTTTTGCAGTAACCATCCCATGGTATAATATGCTTTTCAGGCACCTTGCTTGCAACATATCTTCCCAAATTTTTATCCGGTATAAACAGAACTTCTTTTTCCTTCAGTGACTTGACTACATCCACGGCATTAGAGGAAGTACAGCAGATATCGCTTACCGCCTTTACGTCGGCAAAGGAATTAATGTAACAAACGACAACGGCCTCCGGATGGCGCTGCTTTTCCTTCAAAAGGGCATCTACGGTTACCATGTCTGCCATCGGGCATCCGGCATCCAGCTCTGGAAGAAGCACGGTTTTCTCCGGTGAAAGTATTTTTGCACTTTCAGCCATAAAGCGGACACCGCAAAAAACAATCACCCTGTTGCTGCAGCCCGCACAGTACCTGCTTAAGGCAAGGGAATCGCCAACCATATCGGCAATATCCTGGACCTCATCCACCTCATAGGTGTGAGCCACTATTACCGCATCTTTTTCTTCCTTTAATCTATTGATCTCAGCCACCAGTTCTTCATGCTGTAAGTCAGGCTGACTGCCATGCTTTCCGTCAAGCTGGCCTTTACGCTGCATGCCATGCTGATTGCCATGTTTTCCACTCGATTCTTCATGCCCGGCAGCCGAATTACCGTACTGCTTTGCCATATCCTCGGACTGCGTCTCAATCCCGTTTCCATTCATTTTGATATACCCACCTTTACAGGATAGGCTAAAAAGCCTTAAATGTTTATGTTTATTTTAATACGCAAAAACACATTTGTAAAGAAGTTAGGTACTCAAACATTTAAAGTTTTAAATTGAATCCATTTTTCCTTTTATCATATCAAAGAAGCGGTGCCCTGTTGGAGTTATTATGAATATGGAAATGAGGATACCGAATATCAAGCTTAGTGCAACCATTTTCAACTGGAAATGGATCAATACACATGTAAGGGGAATCCATACTGCAAGATGCGTAAATGTAAGAATCCTCAGCTTTTTTATCTGTTCCGGTTTTGTTATCGGCTTGTTTGGGGTATCTTTAGGCGCCCACCTGTATGCCGAATAAAACGCGTATATTGCAACAGCCGCAAGAAATCCAATAATAACCGGTGAAGGCCACATATCATATGTATATTGAACAATCGTGCCAAAAAGGACAAACAGCCCAATCGAAGTGATGGCACATTTGCCATAGCTGTCCATGTGGTACCCCCCTGCCAGTACACGCAGGCTCACAAACGCGGCTGTCAATAAAAGCGTTGGGATAAGCGCTCCCACCAGGAATGATATCAGTATTAGAATGATTCCTTTTACAACTGACCCTATTACTATCTGAAAACCGTAGTAATATATTCCTCTTTTCTCATGATTTTTATTCAGTTGTTTTGTAAGATAATTTGCACACGCAAATGACCAGGTTCTTATAAATCTCATTTCATCAACCCTTTACTATAAAATTTTTCAGCAGCCTATTATATGAATTTTCCCTTGTGATGTTTCAACTCTTTTCCAGTATATCTTCTCATCCCATGATTTGCTGATTTCCCGGTCAAATATGACCAGCCAGCCCTCACGTTCACCTGTCTTATCCATATAAACACCAAGCTGTTCAAGCCCATCCTGCTCCGTCTTTTTTCCGTACATAAGTTTTAGTTCTATAGGATATTTTTTCCCGGCATATCTAACACATAAATCAAACCGCCTTGTGCCGCTGGCATATTCGCGGATGATGTCTCCTCCTCCGTTTATAACCCTTTGCAGGAATGCCTGTAATATAAGATGGGGAGCAGCTTCCTTATATTCATACTTTTCTATCCAAATTTCGCTGTTTTCTCTCCAGAATTCCTGAAATGCTTTCAGCAAACCGTTCATATCAATGCTATCCTCAAAAAGCCATGGAGTCACAGGTATTTTGTTTATCAGGTTAAATTGTGTATCCTGAGTTAACATCCTGATAAATACCTCCTTATAGATAGGGTTTGATGGGATCAATTTACCTGAAGATATTTTCAACAAACCCAAATCCAAACAATATTGTGTGTCATCAGAACTCATCCTGATTACATTTTCCCTTCCCGTGATAACCGGCTCTACGATTCTTCGCACTCGTTCCTCATGAAGCCTTTCAAGCAGGCTGTCTATGTGTACATCACGCCTTAATATGATGGCCTGTACAGCCTGTTCTATCATATCAGCAGTAACAGGTATTGAATTGTCCTTTTTCAATTGTTTTTCAATCACTTCAACCGCTACCGCGTTCACCAGCCAGGGCTGCCCTCCTGTCCACCAATAACTTTTATCAACCGCTTCAGGTTCAAAGGCCTGACCGGTTTCCTGCGTATGCTGGTTATATAGGAATTGAATTTCCTCTCTTGTAAAATTTTTTAGTGTCAATGCATCCCTTACAATATTAAATGGGCTTGAAGACCCAATAGTGTCGGAATCCTTACGTATCTTGCCCTTGTAATCACGGATATTTCTCATTCCTACAAGGGACAGTGAGTGAATGAACGGTGTCTTTTTCCTATTAATATATCCATCACGGATCTGTCTTAAAAATGTAATAAGCGTTCCTTCGCTTAAGCAGTCAGCCTCATCAAAGAAAACCACCAGCGGCATATCCAATATGGAACACAGTGTATAGAACAGTTTTTTAATTGAAACGGCTATATCGTTTTTATCTATTCTGCCTGCAATTGTATTAATGTTTTGTTTCACGGGTAAATTAGATATTTCTATCGCTGACACTATGCAATTTAAAATCTGTGGTATACCCCTTTCCGGTTCGGGAAATGATTGTACGGCTTCCAGTGAACAGTACAGGGCATAATATATTCCCTGCTCGTTAATCGTTTGTTCCAGGCTGTTTAGTAGCGTCGTCTTGCCGCTCTGCCGGGCTGCGTGTATTACAAAGTACTGCTTACTATCAATCAATTCCCACACATCCGTTAACCGGCTTTCGGCATCCAGCATATAGTGTTCATCCGGGAAACAAGGACCTGTTATGTTAAACCGTCTCAAATCAAATCACCTCTGTTCTTAACAGCTTATTTTCATATATTATATCATACAGCAGCCTCCGGCCGCAACCAAAATTATGCCTCCGGCTGCGAGAAGTCAGTAGTCAGGAGTCAGAATTCAGAATACTCTGAGAATATGCTTCCAGCAATATTTACTAACTTCTTGCAAAAGAGAGTTTGCTTCATTACTTTCACAGTATCCAAGATCCTTCGCAAGAATAAGATAATATCGGCATTCTTCAACAGAACCTTGGGCAATGTTTAAAAAACGGATTTTATCTGCCTTATTTCGTTTACGGAAACCTTCCGCAATATTAGCTGGTACAGAGACTGCAGCACGTCTGAATTGAGATGTCAAACTATACACTTCATTCTTTGGAAATGTTGTGGAAAGATGATAGACAATAAGTACAAACGAATGAGCCTTTTGTCATACCAATAAATCCTCAAATGTTTTTGCCGGTTCTCTCATTTTTACTCCTAACTTTATAAAAATTGTAGACACTCCCCAAAGGGCTATGGCCCATCGCTAAAATGTGTTATAATACACAACGTGCTCTTTGGCACACTTATGAACTTAAAAGTTCATAATAAATCGGAGACTAAATCTCCCAGAGCGAACGGATGGAGTGTCTACAATGTTAATTATACAAAAGTATGAAGATAAAATCAAT
>CAZANH010000024.1:0-2554 GCA_964486515.1 uncultured Eubacteriales bacterium | reverse complement strand
CATTTCAAAATGCATCTCTCCGCGTTTTTCACCCGTTGCCTTTATTTCTTCCAGCACCTCATGAATATCCTTGCACAACTTATACTGAGGGCTTGTTTTGAAACCAAGATTCTTTAAATATTCAAGTACATCTGTGTGTGTATCCGGAGATTTTCCCGATATTCTCTGCATATTGAACACATAAATATCGAGCTTGCGCTTTGCGGCTATTTTAGGATCCAGCTGCCTCAATGAACCAGCGGCAGCATTCCTTGGGTTTGCAAAAACAGGTGCCTCCAATAACTCCTGTTCCTCATTTATTTTTAAAAAATCCGCTTTTGATATGAAGACCTCTCCCCTGACCTCTATATATGGTATGGCCTCATTGAGCACTATGGGTACTGACCTTATCGTCCTCAAGTTTTGAGTTACATCCTCACCAACCAGGCCGTCTCCCCTTGTAGAACCCCTTAAAAACAAACCGTTTTCATACTCAAGTGAAACGGACAGCCCGTCAATTTTCTTTTCAACCACATATTCCACTTCATTACGCAGAACATTTCTAACCCTCTTATCAAAAGCAAACAACTCCTCTTCGGTGAACACATCGTTAAGGCTTTTCATCGGTACTTCATGAACAACCCTTTCAAATCCCTTCAGAGGTTCTGCACCTATTCTTTGAGTCGGAGATTCCGGGGTTACAAGGTCGGGCCTTTCACCTTCAAGTTTCTCAAGTTCACGGTACAGCCTGTCATATTCATAATCACTTATTTCTGGGCTGTCTTCCACATGATACTTATAGTTATGATAATTGATAATCTTCCTCAATTCTTTTATTCTGCTCTCAATATCCATGTAAACACACACACCTCTGTCTTCAAACTACTGTGCTGATTTATGTATAATATTATACAACAAAAGTGATGCGATTACACAATAATTTTTTGTTCAGATATCTCTCACATTCACACTACAAACCCATCAATTGTATTAATATCCAATTTATTATTTTGCGACTCTTGAGCGTGTTACAGGTAACTTATGAAGAATTCCTCAATTTACTTCCATATTATTCATATAAACCGGTAATGTCACATTCGATGACTCCATTTTCAAGACTGAGAGCTGCCCAGGATATTGTCTACTAATTTATTATGCCCTTCCTTTTGATTAAAAAAATTTCTTAAATAATTTATCAGACGAGGATAATTTAACAATGAGCGGAATTCTGTCTGATTCAAAATGACATTGGCAGGGCTTATGCTTTTTGGTTTATATCCGCAGGGATTATTCCCACAGCTTTGTATCACTGCCGTGGTTGTTCCGGGTAACGAAATAGGAGCAATTGGGGAAGATAACACAAGATTTATTGATAATAAGAAAATCGAAGGTACAATACCTCAGATGCTGGAAGGGGCAATGTCATTTGTCCAAAGAAATATTCGGGTTAAAACAATAATTGACGATAATGGAAAACGTGCCGATAAAGCTGAATATCCTATAAAAGCTATCCGTGAACTGATACTTAATGCACTTATACATAGAGATTACAGCATTAATACAGAAAATTCACCTATAAGAATAATGATGTTTACAATACCAAAGACGAAAAAAAGAAGAAAAAAGTGATGAAATCCAAAAAATACATGGCAGAGAGATGGGATGGAATTGAGATTTACAAGAAGGATAAAAAAAGCCTTACGGGATGCAGCGCAGAAGGCCATGTAAGCCATGTATTTGCTGATAGGCTCAGTAGCAGGGCCTAAAGGATGGTCAAGTGACCGTACGGATAAAATAGCCCGGCTGAGGGTGTTTAAACGGAACGGGGGAAATATATTTGATCTTGTGGTAAAGAAGAAAGAATCCGTAATGAAGAAAGTAATTGCGAACGGATATTCAAAAAAGATACTTGGTAGAACCATGAAAAAGGAAGCAAACAGGGATTATTCAAGGATAACAATATTGGATACGGGAAAAAGGACTAGCATGTATATGGCGCTAAAAGCGTTAAGAGGAGTAGTTTAAACTAAAAAAAAACAATTATGTACGACTTAGAGCTGATAGTTTCAGGGTGTCAAGGGCGAGCGTTTTTTGCTCGTTTATCGGAGGCAAAGCCGAAGACCCTTGACACCCATTAGACATATATCCTGTTGTAAAAAGGACAGGTTGCAACTTGTCCGTCTGCCCTCCGGCGAGGACGGGGTTTGGGGCAGCGCCCGGGCAGCGCCCCACAATAACGGGGGTGCAGGGGGAATGTTGATTTCCCCTGCTATGGTTTTGGGCAATGCCCAACACACATTAACTTAAAGCCTTTGAAATTTGAATGATCCACGATATTTTACAAATAAAATTCTTTATGCTATACTTGTGATGCCAACGAAATTTTATTAAGTGACATTTCTTCTGATTCCTACTGCAGCTTTACGCTATCATATTTTGTTTTGAAGTTGAATTTTTTTAGTACATTGCATATAATGGTGTTAATAGAATAATCGTGCTTTTGAAGAACAGTTTTTAATTTCGTCTAAATTTTGCCGTATAATATCACTCAGTTTTCGGTAAATTTATTTTTCAA
>CAZANH010000023.1:0-3386 GCA_964486515.1 uncultured Eubacteriales bacterium | reverse complement strand
ACATATCAAAAAGAGTATAATGACTGATGTAACGGATATACATGATTTTCCAAATGCACCTGTCCACACTTTTTTTGCAAAAGGTCCAAATGGTTATCAGTTTGAGTTCCAATGTTTTTATCGTACTGAAGATCGCAAGATCTTTCACTAAAAGGAGACCAACTATGAATAGTCAAGTAAAAATAGCAAAAAAAGAGTAATAATAGATTAGTTAAAAAAGAGCGCACTCAAATAAGCCTACACAATATAGGATTAGAAAAAAATTATTCCAAGTTAAAAGCTACATTGTCTTTAAGGATTTTAAAGGTAACACGAACCAATTTATGAGCAACATGACCAAGAGCTGCATAGTGGCCCTTACCTTGAGACCTTTTAAGAAGATAGTAATCATTGAATGTTTTATTGTTTAATGAAACATTCCAAGCAGCATTTATTAGTGCATAACGCAGCAATTTTGAGCCACGCTTAGACATTCTAGTATTTTTGGCTTTAAACTTTCCAGATTGATTAACGGTAGGATCCAAACCAGCAAATGCTAGAAGTTTAGAGGGATTGGAGAATCTAGATATATTTCCAATTTCGCCAAGGATCATAGCACCGTTAAGAAAGCCAATACCAGGAATAGTCATGATTATAGAATCTAATTCAAGCATGATAGATTTAATAGATTGATCCAGATTATCAATTTGTTTATCCAACAACTCAATTTGAGAGATTGATTGGGCTATTTGGGTAGATAAATAGGCATCACCATTGCCTACAGATGATTTAGCAAGACCTTTTAAAGCAATAGCTTCTTCTTTACCAAAATGGCCGTGTGAAGCCTTTTTAAGGAGGTTACCTAAGTAAGTAAGGTGTAAGGCAGCTATATCATCTGGAAGAGGATGCTTTTTAAGCAGTTCGTATGAAGTTTTAATGTGAATACCTGACTTAAAAAAGTATTGTAGTTCAGGAAAAGCAATGTCAACATACGAAACTAGCTGGATTTTCAATCTACTTCTAGATTTTTTAGTTTTTTCTCTAAACCGACAAAGGCTTTTGAGACGGAGTGAATCAATATCAGCCTTGGAAAAAATCCTATAGTTGTTAAGAATCATAGACTTAATGATTAAAAAAGTATCAACCTTATCAGTTTTAGTCTTACGAATGTTAGACTTTCTTAAACTAGATGTTTGAATAGGGTTGATAAGAGCAATGTTGTAGTCCAATTTGTAAAGATAATAAAGAAGATTTTCACCATAATGTGAAGTTGACTCAAGTCCAATAAGAAGAGCTTCTTTATCAAGAAGATTGAGTTTAGAAGCTAACAACGAATAGCCTTTGGAGTCGTTAGAAAACTCAAAAGGGTGAAATAAGACTTCACCAGCAGCGGTCATAGCAGCAGCGTAGTGATTTTTTTTGGCAATATCAATGCCAACATAGATCATAGAATCACATCCTTGATATTAATTTGACAACTGTTTTGATCCACCTAGTCTTATTCTCATAAACTTGCGGGAGATTAAAATTTAAAACTTATCCAACTATGGTTAGCACGTCAAAAGGGCCAAATTTCTCAAGCTTTCAAAAGAATATACCTTTGAAGTTTTAGAACTTGAAAAAAATCAAGGAATAAATCTCTCAACAAAAGAGTCTTTTTTGAACTGAGTGCTTTTTTCAGCACCCTATTCACATTAATAGCTCCAATTTTGAAGGAGAACCAGATTTTTGAGCGCACTAATCCACGGACTGGTATCTGATCAACATCATATTTGCGTCGTAGTACAGATGGGATTCCTTCAACACCATTTCTTTTGTTAGATAAAGATCTGTATTCTTCAGATGATAGCTTTATTAGATATTGCGCTCTTTGCACCATTTTTTTTGAAATATTGACATAAGCTGATTTCTTTTGTAATTTTGCACCACATTGATCTCTAAGGGAGCAATTTGCACAAAGATTTCTTTTGAATGTAGCTCGATACAAACCATTTTTTTGATAATAACTTGTCTTATTGGGTTTATGCCCTGCTGGACATTTAATTACTTTATGCTCTTTAGTATCTAATTGAAATGATGCATGTATATTATTTGGCGACTTCCCAAGAAGTGCCGTAGTTACAAGTTCAATATTTCTTTCAAAAGCAAGTTTGAAATTTTCTAAACTAGCATATGCTCCATCTGCTAATAGTAATATCTTTTGCTCTTGCAAGCCAATATCTTCAATTGTATCTTTACAAAACTGACTATCACTGTAATTGTTCTTTTGATAATCGTAAGCGGTAATTATGGCTCCGTTTTCATCAAAGGTTTCTACTATATTGCCAACGTATCCTTTGTGAGACTTCCCTGCTTTGAAGCGATAAGTTGCATCAGGATCAGATGGGTTTT
This sequence comes from uncultured Eubacteriales bacterium, assembly GCA_964486515.1. Taxonomy (GTDB): domain Bacteria; phylum Bacillota; class Clostridia; order Acetivibrionales; family CAZANH01; genus CAZANH01. The sequence continues at coordinate 1,016 of CAZANH010000023.1, read as the reverse complement.
GTAAGCTAGTTGGCTTTATTTGTTTCTTATCCTTAGGAACTATCTTGCCTTTGGTATTTAACTCTGTTTGTTCTGCAAGAACTCTAGCAAGTAGTTGGTATTCTGTTGATTCGGAATACTTGCCTTCTAACTCTTTGACAAGTGTCGTTGCATCATCAATTACTTGTTGTAGCCGAGATGATATTTCTTCATTCTTACGATGATAAATTACTTTATTACGATCTTCACTAGCTAGATAATGTTCTAAATCACGTGAGATCTTGTTTTCTTTACTTTTATCAACTTTTTTTACCATGTTAGCCACTGTTGTATAAAGTATTTCAAGACGCGACATCTTTTTACAACTAGAAGACACCATAAGACTATCCATACGCTTAACTGTCGGATTAATATCCATGTACTTTACAAAGACTTTTGCCATAGATTCCATTTCTTCATGTAGTAAATCAATGCCTGTCTCCAGTGTATATAGATAGAGTCTCTCTCTAAATCTACTAAAACTACGATCACTAAATGGTTGCTCTATAAAGCTAGTGGTATGAAGTGCATATTGAAAACGAGGATCGCAAATGATGCTTTCAAGAAGTTCTTCATCTGTTAAGTTAAACATTTCTTTCAAAATTAAAGCGCCAATCATTGCATTAACAGGGTTATTTGGTCTAGAAGCGTCATTATCACTATATAATACTGCAAAGCGTTTCTCGTTAATCTCTGGGAAAATTAAATCAGCGAAAGGTTTTGCCCAAGAATTAAGGATGAATTTTTTAGTACGCTCACTCAAATTCAAAAAACTGTCTTCTATACTAATTTGCTGATATGTATTCTCTACAAATGCCATGATTAAGCAGCCCCTTAACTAAGTTTGTTAAGTCAATTATACCTTAAAAGAAGCTATTATTTTAGTAAAATTATTGAATTTAAACAATTTATTAACAATCTGACTACTCACTATTCAACACAATACTTAATCTGTAAGCATGATTGCATTTTGACTGTTATTTTACTTTTGACACCTC
>CAZANH010000022.1:0-2615 GCA_964486515.1 uncultured Eubacteriales bacterium | reverse complement strand
CCTGTATCTCCCAACTAATTTTTTAAAATCACCGTATGTTCTATCCTATTTTTTGAGTTTTTGTGTTTTTTATTCATGATTCATGTTGGATTATTTTTTTCCTGTTTTAAGTTTCATGGTCAATACCCTGTCGGTGGCAAATATCCTTGCTGCAATAACCGCAAGTATTATAAACACAGCCAGCTGATACAGTATTCCATACAGGAGGTAATCATACCTTTGAAGAAAAACGTTTTGTGATGCGAGAAATGTGTGTGAAAACGGTATGGCATACACAAAATATTTCAGTATGACAGAAGCGGAATCAAGGTCAATGAACATTGAAATCATGTAGGGAATCATGATAATGAATATTATTGGAGCAACGAGGCCCTGAGCTTTTTTTACATCCTCGGCGAAGACCCCCAGTATCAATGAAACGGCCAGAGCAATCAATATGCTTAAAAAAAGCAGTACACCTATGGTAAGCAGAGAGCCTGTATCAAAACTGAGCCCAAGTTCCTGTATGGCAAGATTTAACTGGGTATCGGCATGAGTTTCCATTAAGCCTCCCGTGATACCCTTGATATAATAGTTCATGCCAAAAAGGTACGCAAGAGCCATTAGCAGGGAAACGATGCCTGCTGCTATCATTTTGGATGTTACAATGGATATTCTTTTAATAGGGGTACTGAGAAGTGTCTCAAGAGTTTTGTTTTCCTTTTCAGATGCTATTGAAACAACTATCATTTGTGACGACATGATGATGATAATAAACATGATAATAGGAATGAACATTATCTGTGAGCTTAGAAACCCCATTAACTGCCCCGGGTTGATGCGGGCGGTCTTGTTGTTGATTATGGTGTAGTTTTCTATGGATACCGGCGTTTTCAGGACTTCCGGATTCTCTGCTGATGTTTTTTCAGATATGAGCCGGATACTCAGGTAGTCATTTACCACTTGGAGAATCCTCTCTATAGTACTTGAAGCCATAGAGCCAAATACGGTAAAGCTTTTAATGATGCTGTAGTTTTCAAGTTTCTGCTGTTTCAAGCCAGTGATGCCTTCCTCAAATCCTTCCGGTATCGATATTACTACAGGTATGTTGTTTTCAGTCGCCTGGTTAATCAGAGTTTCTACTGATTTTTCAGAATGAGATTCCACGACAAAACCCTGAGTGTTGAGCATACTGACTATATCTGCTGACATAGTGCTTTTATCAAGGTCGTTTATGATTATCTTTTGTGTTCCCATTACCTTTTTGTTTTCACTGCCTACGATGTTGCCTATAAAAATAAAGGCTATAATTCCTATAAGCATAGGCAGTATCATCTGAAGCGTTAAAAGTTCCCTGACTTCCTTTTTTAAAAGTGAGAAAAACTTTTTCATTTCGCCACCTCCGCAAAAACCTCTTCAAGATTCTGTGAACCGTATTTTTCCTTTAGTTCCGCAGGTGTACCTGTCATAAGGATATTTCCCTTGTGTATGATTGCAACCCTGTTACAAAGATACTCGATTTCAAGCATGTTATGGCTTGATACGAGTACTGCCATGCCTGATTTGGCAAATTTTTTCACTGTCTGCCTTATTTCAAGGGCGTTAATCACATCCAGGCCGCTTGTAGGTTCATCCAGTATGGCAAGGCGCGGTTTTGTCATGATTGCACGGGCAAGCAGCAGTTTCCTTGTCATTCCCTTGCTGTATGTGGATATTTTGTCTTTCAGCCTTGGCCCCAGTCCTGTGATTTCACAGGCTGTTTCTACGTACGAAGATTGCTCAGCTTTAAGGGTGGAAAACAGGCTTGCCATAAAGTTCAAATAACCAATGCCTGTGAGATTCTTGTATGCACCTGCCTCCTCGGGCAGATAACTGATTTTGCCCCTGACCAGCTCTGCGTATTTCACGGCATCATTTCCATTAATGAAGATTTCTCCGGAATCCGGCTTCAAAAGTGTGGCAATAATTCGCAGAGTTGTAGTCTTGCCTGCCCCGTTTGGCCCGATAAGGGCGAAAACCTCATCCGATTCAACCTCAAAGCTTATGCCGTTAAGAGCTTTTAGCTTTCCATAGTTCTTTTCAAGATTTCTTACAACAAGTGTATGTTCCAAAAGAACTCCCTCCCATGCTTCCTTGTAACGGGATTGATACTTACCTTTCCATATAGTACTATATCATATTGCAGCCTCCGGCCGCAACCCAAAAGATATGCCTGTATGCCATCATACCTCTAAAAGTTATTACTGTTATTGCCAATGTCATTATTGATTGAGTTGTTACTGAGATAAATGTCAAGTGCTTTTATCCCTCTGTTTGCCAGCTTTATAAACAGGACAATACAGTAAACTGTTAATACTAACAATGGTATATAAAGTAAAACAATAATCAAAGATATACCAATTGCATTACCCATAAATGTTTCACCTCACAATGGTGGTTTTCTAGATTATACCATACCGCGGCCTGCAGCCGCAACCAAAAAGTATGCCTCCGGCTGCGAGAAGTCAGGAGAACTTACAGCCACTTGAATTTGTAGCGTTCATTTCAGGAAAATATTCTTCGAGCTAAGAGGGGGGGCTGTGAATAGTACCTGTTTATATTCAATTAAGAACAAATGTTTTGAATTCTATTGACTA
>CAZANH010000021.1:0-1951 GCA_964486515.1 uncultured Eubacteriales bacterium | reverse complement strand
GCGTATGAATATCAAATACCCGCTATCCTCATGGGTATCTTCCAGATTCGTTTTCCTTATGAGTATTGCTCCCCAATTAGAATTGTCACCTTAGTTAGATTAAAAACTATTTGATACACTAATTATGATAAAGTCCTTTTTTAGTTTTGTATATAGTCAATATCTGCGTTTATATGCATAAGATGAATTATCAGCTCTCAAATCCTTATAAAAAGCATGTTTATATAAAATTTGATTTATGCATTAAACATTTAATGAAATTATGTGCATTTAATGAATACCGGTGTATTTATCATCAAAATAAATAATGCTTTGTAGTTTTGTAAATGTGCTGATTATGAAGTTGCTGTCAATAAATGAAAATAACACAGTTATAGTTGAAAAAGGCTTAAATTTTTATTATAATCTAAATTATAAAACACATATTAAACTATGTGGGAAAGGTGACCTGCTCTATGAAAAACGATCATAATAGAATGTCAAAAACTTTTTTAAGATACTTCATATCCTCTTTTATCATATTCTTAATGCCGTTGTTTGTGCTGGTTATCATGTTTTACTTTCACTACGTCAAAGTATATAGGAATGAGGTATTTTTAAATAATGCCAACCAGACTATAAAAATCAAGGATTCCATAGAATATCAGTTAAAGCAGTTGGATAAAACATTCATGCAGGTAAGAAATGACCAGGAATTTGTTTCAAGTTTCAATAGTTCGAAATTCAATAGTTTTTTAGCATACATAAGGCTAAGAAGTTATAAGCAGGTGAATGAATTCATTTATGATATAATATATTTCCAAAAGGACAGTGATATTGCCATTTCATCCAATTCACTTATAACAATAGACACCATGGAACCCTTTCATATTAAATATGATAACTGGTCCTATGAAAAAATGCTCAGTGATGTATATAGCGCACCGGAACCTTACTGGCGCCCATTTGAAAAGGTTGAATTTTCCGATAATAATCGAAAGCAGATTCTAACTTATGTATACCCTTTGGCAAGTTATAAAAAAGCAAACCCAAACGCATTGATGTTTCAGATAGAAAAATCCTCATTTTATAATACAATAAGTTTATACAATAGCAATAGCAGCATTCTGATTATAAGAAACAGGGACAGGCAAACAATGTTTTCCTCAACAGAAGACACAGACAGATTTATACCTGCTGTTGAATCTGTGACCACATATTATTCTTCTGGCGTGGCAAACAATAAATACGGCAACTTTTTTGTATCAAGTGTAAAATCCGATTACAACGGTTGGATATACTATACCATACTGCCCATTGACCTGGCACTAAAAAAAGTAACTGACCTGCAAATAAGCTATGTAATCCTTACAATACTGCTGTTCATACTTGGAAGCATTTGCGTCTATTATATCTCCCATGCAAACTATAATCCCATAAAGAGTCTGGTTAAATCAATTGAATCGTATTTCAGGTCACCTGAAAAGGGCGTCAATGAAATTGATGCTGCAAAAAAAGCTCTGCAGCATCTCGGGGAGACAAACCGTGACTTGGAAAAAAGTATAAAGAGCAGCTCCGGATACGTAAAGTCCAGCCTTTTACAAAACCTTCTTCACGGACGTTTTAGAGACATAAGTGAATTCAACTCCAAAGGCGAGAAGTACGGCTTGCAGTTCAACAACAAATACTTTTTCATAATAGCTGTTAACAAAAAGGATTTACAGCACAGGGAAAGTCTGGCCGCTGAGATTATCAGCTCACTTTTAATCGGTTTTGAGATTTACATTGCAGAAAACGTGGATCACAGCCATACCGTACTTGTTTGCAGCAGCAAGGAGAAGGATTATGAAAAGATTATAGATAGGCTTGAAAATTTTGGTAATATGAATTATGAATTCAGCCTGAAATTGGGCATGAGCAGCTTTTCAGCAGATACAACGCAGCTTTACCGAAAGTATATAGAAGCATTGAA
>CAZANH010000020.1:0-2782 GCA_964486515.1 uncultured Eubacteriales bacterium | reverse complement strand
CGCAACTAAAAAAATCTCCGGTTGGGACCCTGACAGGATTATGAAAATTTTATGTGCTCTTGATGAGGACATTCTTGCAAATGCAATGATGAATGTGAAGATGAATGTGAAAAGGTAAGACGTTTTTTTCGAATCCATCTGCCAACGGAATAATTATCTCCTTTTTTCAGCACTTTCCCACACTTTTATAACCAACAAAAGCGAGGTGTTTAGATGCCGTGAAATATAGCATCCGCCCCGCTTTATTTATGGGTATTTTTCTTCAAAATAACAGTTTCATGCGTTCGTCCTGTAATTTAAGAACATAATTTTGTAAATGTCTTTAATAATTCCTGGTTTTTTTGTATAATAGAATCAGAAGATAGGAATTGGAGAGTTGCAAATGAATAAACTGAAAATATACCTTGATACATCGGTAATAAGCCACATGCAAGCTGATGATGTGCCTGAGAAGATGGCAAAGACCCTTGAATTATGGGATTTCATCGAGCAGGGAGAATATGGAGTATATATTTCAGATTTGGTAGCTGCTGAAATAGAAGAGTGTCCTGAACCGAAGAAATCATTTTTAACACAAAAGATGAATTGTGTGTCATTGGAAGTTGTAGAAATTAATGATGAAATAGTTGTATTGGCAGAGAAGTATGTTAGCGAAGGAGTTTTTTCAAGCAAATATATGGATGATGCAACCCATGTTGCCGCTGCTTCAGTAGTAGGTTGTACTGCAATAGTGTCATGGAATTTCAAGCATATAGTAAAGTTGAAAACCATAATCGGTGTTAATGGAGTTAACCGGCTTATGGGTTATGGTGAGATTGAAATTATCACTCCTGAAATTATCACTGAAGAGAAGGCTTATTTACATAAACTGCATATCCTTTTGAGTATAAAAAAGACTTTAATTTTTAGATTAACAAATTAAATTTCTTAGGTTGACAGCATTGTGTGAATAGTAACCTGATGTTTAGGAAATAATTCTTGAAAAATGCTGAAATATGTAATACAATGACAGGAGTAATAGTATATGGGAGTACAGGAGTTGTATTATATACTGCAGTATTGCTTGTAAATGGAGTTTTAGAGCTGAATATAAATGATATAAGCATCTCGATATATTTAAGTATTACACTATAGGGCTTATTGTTACAGAGAGAGGGCAGTTACTTTGGTTGATATTGTACAAGATGTAGAAATTGAATATACCAGAGAAAATGCCAAGACTGAATTTAAAATTGGTAATTATTCTCTTGCAAAAAATATATATGAAACTCTCTGGGATAATTCAAATAAAGATGATGCAAATTTACTTTTTGAATATGGTCGGGTTTTAAGAAAAGTAAATGAAAGTGAAACTTTTATTGAAGTATGCAGAGAAATAATCAGTAATGAAAATATAATGTCAAACAAACGGATCAATTCTACTTTGTGCTGGTGTTTATATGATTGAACTGTACCAGGTTTGCCGGACACGCAGTTAAGTTGGTATAATAAATACCAGAAAGGGCGTGTAACAATTGGCAAAAAGGAGAAAGAGGTATACCAAAGAATTCAAAGAAAGTCTCGTCAGGATGATATTTGACGAGGGCAAGAGTGCAACAGTAGTAGCAGAGGGCGTTGGTATCCACGTAAATACGTTATATAGGTGGGTTAGTGAGTTTAAGAACCACGGCGACGAGGCATTTCCTGGCAACCTCTTCATCAGCAATAAAGCCAAGCGCAATACAGAAAAGTGACACTGCATAAGGAGACCTTATCAGCCTACTTCCTCTTCACGTGAGCACTTCCAAGTAGAGCTAAAGTACATGGGAGTACCGATTTTTGCCTATTCTTTGTTAAAACTTTTATAAGACCTTAGAATAATTAAAATCTCTATTGAAATGTAACGACAATAGCGTTACAATATTATCAGAAGGAGATGATTGATGTGGAAAAAACTACAACCTTAAATTTAAGAGTTAATCCTGATGTGAAAAGAAGGGCTGAGGAAGTCCTTTTACAACTTGGTATGCCTATGTCAACGGCGATAGATATTTACCTGAAGCAGATTTCAATGACAGGTGGAATACCTTTTAATGTAACACTGCCGAAAGTACCAACTTCCATAAATGCTGATTTGATGATTAGAGAAGAAATACATGCGAAGTTAAAGGAAGGGTACAACGATATTGAAAAAGGCAATGTGCAGGATGCATCTGCTGCCTTTCAGAGATTCCGGGAGATACATAAATGAAGAAGTATAAGGTTCAGATTACGGACAAGGCACTTACCGATATGGAGGAGATTTATAAATATATTGCAGAGAAGCTACAGGCACCAGAAGCGGCTATGGGACAGTATAATAGAATAGCTGACGCGATTGAAAGTCTTGATACGTTCCCGCAGCGTGTGAAGTTAATGGAGACAGAAGAAGAAAGTAAGCTTGGACTTAGGGAAATGCCAGTTGACAACTTTTGTGTATTCTTCCATATCAGAGATGGAAGGGTAATCATCACAAACGTTTTGTATGGTGCCAGCGATATAATTAAGCGTTTACGTGATTAGTGAAAAAAGACTGTTGAAAGTATAAAAAATGTGGTAAAATTAATAAAGAGAACAAGAAAAAAAATCATTTTGAAGCTATTGTATCTTCAATACTTGTGTAAAGAATAAAAAAGGATTAAGGGTATAAGGTACCGGAAAAAGTTTGGCGGTATCGCAGCCATTGCCTCGTTCAACAAAGGAATAAGCGGAGGAGGCTATGGCCCGGTGGTGACGGGAGGGCAGATCCTGTCAGGCATGGAAG